>JAFXKQ010000138.1 GCA_017531625.1 Clostridia bacterium
CAGAAGTTTATGGCCTTACCACCACGCAATTGACCTTATTCACGACATCAAAGAAAGCGGAGCAGATTTTTGTATCGGCGGTGCATGTTACCCCGAGGTTCACCCGGAAAGCACAAACCAAAAGGAAGACATTGCCCACCTTAAAGAAAAAGTGGAGGCAGGCTGTTCTTTCCTTACTACGCAAATGTTCTTTGATAACAACTTGCTTTACAATTTCCTTTACAAGATTCGTGAAGCGGGAATTACCGTTCCCATTGTTGCGGGCATTATGCCCATAACCAACGCAAAACAAGTTGAACGTGCGGTAAAGCTTTCCGGTTCGTTCATGCCACAGCGATTCAAGAGCCTTGTTGACAAATTCGGGTCTAATCCCGCCGCAATGAAACAAGCAGGCATTGCTTACGCAACAGACCAAATCATTGACCTTTTTGCTAACGGAATTAATAACATACACGTTTATTCAATGAATAACCCTGACGTCGCGGCAAAGATTCAGGAAAATTTGTCCCAAATCATCGGTCTGTCATGATTGGAACAGTCTATACAAAGATTTACAGCGAGCCTCCTTTAAACATTAAGGAGGCCTTGCGTTATGCCGGAGCAAAAAACGATGCTCCCGAGGTTACGGCTCTTCTCACCGAAGTTTTTGAAGAAGTGAAGGAAAAGCTTTGCTACAAAGTCTGTTTTGCCGAGTTTGAAATAAAACATGACGGAGAATTCCTTGATTTAGGATTTTGCAAAACGGAATCCAAGAATCTCAAACAAAACTTGATTAACTGTCAAAGCGTTGTCCTTTTTGCTGCAACAGTGGGCTTAGAGCTTGACCGTTACGTTGTCAGATACGAAAAAACTTCTCCTTCTAAAAGGCTTTTACTTCAAGCCCTCGGTGCGGAACGTGTGGAAAGCTTATGCGACTGTTTTAATTCGGAAATCACAACGGAGAAATGCAGTCAAGGGAAATTTACCCGTCCACGGTTCAGCCCGGGATACGGTGATTTACCGCTTGAACTTCAACGGGAAATTTTTGCTGTTCTTAACTGCCCGCAAAGGATTGGAGTAAGCCTAAACGAAAGCCTCTTTATGACCCCGTCTAAATCTGTTACGGCAATAATCGGCGTGGGTGAAAAAATTCAGGAGTTTTGTTATGAAAATAACGGAATACATTAAAACAAAAACCTTATACCTTGATGGCGGAATGGGAACCCTTTTGCAATCAGCAGGACTAAAAGCGGGTGAACTCCCCGAACTCTGGAATCTCTCAAACCCTGATGTAATTACAGGCATCCACCGTGATTACTTTGATGCGGGAAGCAACGTGGTCAACACCAACACCTTCGGCGCTAACGTTTTGAAGTTTTCGGAGCAAGAATTGGAAACAGTAATCAAGGCCGCCGTCTTCAACGCAAAGAAGGCGGCTAACGAAAGCTCTTCCACGCAGAATAAATGGGTAGCTCTGGACGTAGGACCAACGGGCCGTATGCTTATGCCCTTCGGTGACCTGAGTTTTGAAGACGCTGTTGAGGTATTTGCAAAAACCGTTAGGCTCGGCGCCAAGTATGGGGTTGATTTAATCTTCATCGAAACGATGAACGACAGTTTGGAGACTAAGGCGGCGCTGCTTGCGGCAAAGGAAAACTGCGACTTGCCTGTTTTTGTATCAAACGCTTACGGAGAAGACGGTAAGCTTATGACAGGTGCTTCGCCTGCGGCGATGGTTGCCATGCTCGAGGGCATGGGTGCAGATGCTATCGGAGTTAACTGTTCATTAGGTCCCAAGGCGCTTGCAGGCGTGGTTGAAGAATACCTCAGATACGCTTCTGTTCCGGTTATCGTAAAGCCCAATGCCGGACTCCCCAAAGCCGTAAACGGAAAAACCGTCTACGACCTGCTGCCCGAGGAATTCGCAGAGGACGTTACCGTTCTCGTAAAGAAGGGCGCAAGAGCCGTAGGTGGCTGTTGCGGCACTACTCCGGCTTACATCAAAGCCCTAAGCGAAAAATCAAAAGACGTTGCGCCACTCCCCCTTAAAGAAAAGAATTTTACCTGCGTTTCCTCGTATACCCACGCTGTTTTCTTCGGTGAAAAGCCGATTCTTATCGGAGAACGCATAAACCCCACGGGAAAAAAGAAATTTAAAGAAGCCTTAAAATCAAATGACATTGACTACATTCTTAAAGAAGGGCTTTCCCAACAGGAAAAAGGTGTGCACATTCTTGATGTCAACGTAGGTCTACCCGAAATAGACGAAGTAAAAATGCTTGACAAAACCGTTTATGAGCTTCAAGCTATCATTGACCTGCCGTTGCAGATAGATACTTCAGACCCGATTGCGATGGAAACAGCACTCCGCCATTACAACGGCAAGGCTATGATAAACTCTGTCAACGGAAAAAAGGAAAGCATGGAATCTGTTTTTCCGCTTGCAAAGAAGTATGGCGGCGTAATCGTAGCCCTCACTCTTGACGAAAACGGAATTCCGGATAAAGCAGAAGACAGAGTGAAGATAGCGAAAAGGATCCTCGCAGAAGCTGAGGCTTGCGGTATTTCTAAAAAGGACATCATTTTCGATCCCTTGGCGCTGACGATCAGCGCTGACAACCGCGCGGCAAAAGAAACACTCGAAGCAGTACGATTGATAAAAGAAGACCTTGGCTGTCACACCTCCCTGGGCGTTTCCAACGTTTCCTTCGGTCTGCCTCAAAGGGACACAATAAACAGTACTTTTTTTGCGCTGGCAATGGACAGAGGTCTTTCTGCGGCAATTATGAACCCTTACTCCGCGGAAATGATGAAGGCCTACCACTCCTTCCTTGCACTAAAAGCATTGGACGACAACTGCGCTGAGTACATAGCTTTTGCAGAAACCTTACCATCAGTTACCCTTTCCGCTCCGCAAGCGACGCAAGAAGGAAAACAAAGCTCAGTCACCGTCGGAAACAAATCCGAACTTCAACAAGCAATAATAAAAGGTTTAAAAGAGAAAGCGTCAGTCCTCACCTCTGCCCTTTTACAGTCAACAAAACCGTTGGAGATAATTCGCGAGGAAATCATTCCTGCACTTGACACGGTAGGCGTAGGATTCGAAAACAAAACGGTCTATTTACCTCAGCTGTTGATGGCGGCAGAAGCTTCAAAATCCGCATTTGAGCAAATAAAAGCAAGTATGCCGAGCGAGAAATCAACGGACAAGTGTCCTGTTATCATCGCTACGGTTAAAGGCGACATTCACGACATCGGAAAAAACATCGTGAAGCTTTTACTTGAGAATTACGGTTTTGCAGTAAAAGACCTCGGCCGTGATGTTTCCCCAGAAGCGGTAGTAGAAGCAGTAAAAGAAACAAAGGCTCCCGTGGTTGGACTCAGCGCCCTCATGACCACCACAGTTCCCGCAATGGAGGAAACAATAAAACTTCTGAAGAAAGAAGCTCCTTGGTGCAAGTCCATCGTCGGCGGTGCGGTGCTCAACCAAGAATACGCTGAACAAATCGGTGCCGACGCTTACGCAAAGGACGCAATGGAAACTGTCAGATACGCAGAAGAAATCAATTCAAAGCTTTAAAACCAATCAACCGGCTGTCACAAACCAAAGTGTCAGCCGGTTTACTTTTACATAAATTTTTCCGTTCCGTGCAAACTACTTTTGACAAAAATTTGTACGGAGGTTGTATTTTAATGAAAATGCGTTTTTTAGCGTTGGTGCTTACCTTGGCTGTGCTTTTTCCGTTTGCTGTTTCTGCGGCAGATGCCCCGCTTACGCCGTCTCTTGAATTGATACAAAAGGGATTAAAACTTAACAAATGCGGCATAGTCGGTGCAAGCATCGAGTTTTGCGAAGAGGACTTTCTGGAAGTAACCGGTAAGAATTTTGATTATTTAACTGTTACGAGCTTACCTCCCCTTGAAAGCGGTGTTTTGAAACTTGCAGGGGTCGATGTTTTAAAAGGACAGAGCATCTCAAGAGAAGCTTTGAATTATCTGAAATTCGTTCCCGCCTCAGGTTGCAAGGAAGAACTGAGCTTTAACTTTTCTGTGTCAAGTGCAGACCTTAAAAGCATGGAAATCGAATGCTCTCTGTATTACTTTGGCTCTTTGAATTTTGCCCCCGTTGTCAAGTCAGCAGTCCTTGAAACCTACCAAGGAATTACTGTAAGCGGTAATCTTGAAACCTACGACCCCGAAGGTGACGGTTTCACATTTGTCATAGAAAGCTACCCCCGTAATGGGATAGTAAAAGTTAACTCTGACGGAAGTTTTGTTTATTCTCCTGCCAACGGCACCGTGGGGAAAGACAGCTTCGTTTACCATGCCACTGACAAATACGGCAATCGCTCCGTTTCAAGCTCTGCAACAATTAATGTCCGTGAAAACGAATCGGGAATTTATTTTGCGGACATGAAGGATAAAGCTTCGCACATGGCGGCAGTAAAACTTTCTGAAGCAGAAGTAACAACCTACACTCTCATCGGAGACAGCTTTTATTTTTCTCCCGAGGAAAGCGTCACCAGAGCAGACTTTACTGTCATGATGTTAAGCGCAATGGATGAAGAAACCAAAGCCCTTGCACAAAACTCCGTTCTTCCCGACACAGCAGTTTTTGAAGACATTTCACATCTTAGCGAAGGGAGACAAAAGTTTATAACCCTCGCTACGGAGCTTGGATTCCTGGAGAGTGGCGGGCAGTTTCGCCCCTTAGAACCCATCACGAAGTCGGAAGCATCTGAAATGATTGAGAAAGCCCTAAAAGAACGTGAGCGTTCCATTGGTACCGCTTACTACGTTGATAAGTTTTCTGAGGACACAGAGGTTTTAACCAAAGAAGGGGCAGCTTTGATTCTTTGCTCAGCCTTTAACTAAAAGCTGTTAAGGCTGAAACAGATTAGCTCTCCTTCCTCAAATTTATCCGCCGCAACAACAAAGAGTCTTACGTGGAAGAAACATTCTGCCCCGTAAGACTCTTATTCTAAACGCTTAAATCCAAATGATTAACCTGTGCCTTTAAAGTGCTTTCCCTCTCAACAAATCTTCAAGAATCTCTCCTGCGGTTCGCACGCAGTTTACACACGGACGTTCTTTATAAAATGCCGAGTTCCGTTCCGAAGGAACGCCTCCGACTTCAGCCATCTCGCCCATTATCTCACGGCAGATGATGGAGCCGTTTTTCTCCTTAAACTTATCACAAAGTTTACGAACCAGTGCGTAATGCTCTGCTTTTACAGTTCCCGTTTCGGGCGTGGAGTAACCGCAAAACAGACCTGTTGCCATCAACATCCCGCTACACGCTCCGCAAATCTCTCGTTTTCTTCCCACTCCGCCGCCGAAAGGTGCGGCAAGCTTCGCCGCCATCTCTTTTTCAAGCCCCAACGATTCCGAAGCCGAACAAAGCACCGCTTGCGAACAGTTGTAGCCCTGTTCAAAATACTCAACCGCCTTTTGAGCTAATGGATGCTTGAAACCGTAAACCAATTCATCAATGGTTTCAAAAACAGGTACTCCGCACTTTTCCAGTCTTTCTCTGCTTTGATGACCGGTACAAACAAGAACACAGTCAACACCAATCGCCTCAGCGGTTTCAAAATCGTGAACCGTGTCACCGATAAACAGCGCTCCCTTTGGTTTCACTCTCTCAAACCAAAGCTTCCCAAGCTCAACCTTGCTGTGCGCCAAAAGGTCATCAAGAGCTAAGAGTTCCTCAAAGTAACCGCTGATTCCTAAGGGTTCGATTTGCTTTTGCAAAAGCGATTTCCATGTTGCAGAAAGCACAAGCTGACTCATTCCGCAGGTTTTGAAATACTCCAAAGCCTCCACGATTCCACCATTTACTCCGCAAAGTGCGCTCTGCTTATTGTACTCTTTTCCCCACTCGTCGGCTACGTTCTTGTAGCTTTCTTTTTCAAAGTCAAATCCAATGTCCCTGTAATAATCAATTATCGGAAACCTGAATACAGCTCTGTACTCATCAACACTGTCAAATTGCTTTAATTTCCGTCTTGAAAGTAAAACGTTTACAGTGTTGTATTCTGCCTGTAAATCATCCAAAAGAGTTCCGTTAAAATCCCAGATAATGTGGGAGTACTTATTTATGTCCATGAAAATCCAGTCCTTATTCTTCTTCAAAAGTACGATTCATCTTTTGATTAATGTAATCTGCAGTATTCCAAGCATTGTCACCGTTAACGTCGGCGGCAGTCTTGTATGCCCCTTTTAGCTCCCCTTTATTCATCAGAAGCCTTCCGAACAACTCAAAGTCTGCGCCGTCAATCTTACCGTCTCCGTTTAAATCGCCGTCTACAACGAGGGTAAGTTCGTCCAACACCTCTCCGTCGCGGACAAGGCTTACCACAGTACCTGTTCCTACAAATTGGGTGCTGATGACAGTCAGAGAAAGCTCTTTTTCATCATTTTCAAATGAAGCAGCAAAATCCATCAGTTCCACTCCGGGATTAACACCGTATAGCACTCTGTCTTTGACAAAAAGAGTATCATCCTTTAAAGTCAGCACATTCAGTTTTGGAATCTCACCGTCGCTTGAAGTATCGCTACCCACAAAAGCGGCGTGCTCAAGACTGACCCAGCCGTAAGACCCGTTGTACTGGGTCTGTCCCCACTCGCCTTCGGTAGCAATAACATCAAACGCTGTGCCTTTTGGAAGAACTTCGGCTATCGGAAAAGTCGTCCCCGCACCTTGGCGGAGATTCAAATTGGCGGTAGTTACGTAACGACCCAGAGAGTAAACCGTTTCGCTCTCCTCCGGTTCGCTCGCTTCCTGGTCCAAATAATCGGGATAATCATTCGGCATATTAACGTAAACTATGCCTCTGTATGCATAATCCGCAAAAGCTTCCCAGGTATAGTATTTAGTTGTAACAACACACTCAGGCTCGTCAATCCCCGGTCCGCCCGCATTACAATGATAAACGGTGAAGCCTTTTTCATTCTTTGACAAAACGATAACCGAGTGTTGTGACGACGAAAGCTTAAACCTAATGTGAGCGCCGGGTTTAGCTCCGCTCAGAAGCTTTTTAACCGCGGAGGTGGTAACCTCTCCTCTGTTTAAACTACCAAGACTGTGATACAAGTGGTCATTGCCATAAGTATCAGGAAAGCCAAAAAGCCTCATAAATACGTATCTCGCAAAACCGATACACTGAACCGCTTGTAAATCTACTTTTTTGCCGCCATAGGTTACATAACGTAAGCAATTACACCTGCTACCGGACGAAACACAATTGATAGAGGAAGAATAATGACAATCGCAAGGCCCTCCGTCCTTTGTAAAATAAGACCCCGGCATATATTCAGGCAAAGGCATGGTGACATCCCCTACCGTTGTATAAGGTCCGTCATAATCTGCAAAAACCCTAATTCCGTCCGTTGCGTAAAAACTAAAACAGCCTGCAAGAATTACCGCTATCATTGCAAGAGCAAAACTGCATTTAAACTTCTTTTTCATTTATGTTCACGGGTAAAACACTACCCTACTCCTCATTTTTTGGCAACTTATGTAAACTTAGTATAACATAGCATTTTTTATTGTCAATAATAAAATTCCATTTTGCTATCCCAAACCGTAGATTCAGCGTTTTATACAAATTAACACAAATCTGTTTACTTGTTGACAAGATTGTTTTTGTGTGCTAAATTATTTATAGCAGTAAAATGTAGGAGGTTCTTATGATAACGCTTGATGATGTAAAAAGCATTCATTCGGTTGATGTCTACATTCGTGAGGCGGATAAAGCCCTTGATTCGCTCGGATACACCGAGCATAGTTTTGCTCACATTACAAGGGTTTCAGATGACACGGGTAGAATTCTGAGAAAACTCGGGCACGATAAAAAGACGGTTGAACTCGGAAGGATCGCCGGTTACCTCCACGACATCGGCAACCTTATTAATCGGGTTGATCACTCTCAAAGCGGAGCGATTATCGCATTCAGAATCCTCGACAGCATTGGGATGCCTCCCGAGGACATCAGCGTTGTCGTTTCTGCAATCGGAAACCATGACGAGGGCACGGGTACTCCCGTTAATGCCGTTGCAGCGGCACTCATTATGGCAGACAAGGCAGATGTGCGAAGGAGCAGAGTAAGAGATGCCAGCGAGGTGGCTACTGACATCCACGACCGCGTAAACTACTCTGTTATCGCTTCATCTCTCGACATTGATGAAGAAAACCGTTGCATCAGCCTTGAATTAAGACTTGACACGGAATACAGTTCGATAATGGAGTTTTTCGAAATTTTTTTGGGACGAATGAAACTCTGCAGACTCTCCGCCAAAAAGTTGGGGGTAGATTTCAAACTGATTATAAACGGACAAACATTAATGTAAAAACTATAAAAGGTGCTGTTGAAAACATTAAACTCAACAGCACCTTTTGAATTTTTAAACAAAATCGGGTCTGGTGTAAAACAAAGGCAGCGGAAAAAGAGCTCTGCACTGCGCCGGAAGCTTTTTCCCGTCGCAATCAATCAGCCCTGCCGCTCCGAACATTAACCTCGCGGCTTCAATCGGTTCAAGGCTAAGGTCCGGCTCTCCATCAAACTCCCGCACAGAAAAGCTTCCGTTTTTAATTTCCAGCCAAACGCCTTGTTTTTCTCCGCTCAGCCCCTTGACCTCGTAGCTGAAAGACAACTCGGGCAACTCCTCATAAGAGCCTTTCAAAGCGAGGAACGCCTCTGTAACCTTGGCATAATTGTTTATTCTAAAACTCTCACACGCCCGAATGCTCATCCCCTCGCAAGCATTCCCAAGAATTTTGAGCTTTTCTCTTTCAAACATGTAAACGCACTCAATACCAATTGAGGTTCTCTCCGAAAAGCTTAAAAAGTCACAAAGCATCTCGCCGAGCAAATTCACGTCTTCAAGTTCAAATTCGTGTATAACGGAGCCGTCAAAATTTGTAGTGAAATACCCCACCGTTTTACCGTTACGCTCCACCGAATAAGCGTGCATGCGGCAAGAACGCAATGAGTAATAAAAAAGCTCTTTGGGGCGAAGAACCCTCGCAAGCCTTCTTTCATAAAGCTTCATAAAGGTTTCGATTGCCGCATCATCAAGACCTGTTATCTCTCTAAACTTGAAGCCAAAGCTTTTACCGCCGTAGACGTGACGTGCGTTATCGGAATTAAATAAAAACGAAGCGGAAACCCCTGCCGGTGTTATCCCAAAAAGCTCGTAACGCTGTCTGCGACCTCCCAGAAACGTTATGTCTGCTTGAGAATCACAAATCTCGACAGCCCTCTTCATAACTGCCGACATGTACCCCTTGTTCCTCGCATCGGGAACAACGCTCATTGTACCGATTCCGCAAATTTTAAGCCGTCTTCCGAGAATCTCCATCTCCGCAGGAAAAATCCCTACAAACGCTTTAATTACGCCGTTTTCACGCAAGACGAGGTGCCTTTCTGACGTGTTTCTCGCAACATAAAGCTTTGGATGGTAGTTCTCAAAATAATCCGTATTCCCCTCACCGCCAAACACTCGGTCGGCTATTTTTCTTATTTCATCAAACTCGTCTTCACGTGCAAATTCAATTATAAAGTCCTTGTTTTCCATAAAACCTTTCCGTAGCCAAGCGCTGCACTTAACCCTCTACTTAAAACGCAGATAAAATGTATGCTTAGTTATTCAATGAATACGAAATTTTTCCCAACACCGCAGGATGCTTTGCTCCCGTAGCACTCGGTAAATTGTTTGGCTTTCTGTTCAAAGCATAAAAAGCCTAAAGCGCAAAAGCGACCGCTTCTTTTGCATCGCTGTTAATACCTTTCTCATCTCCGGTGTAAACCCTTACACTCTCACAAAGCATCAACCGTTTAAGATGTTTAATAAGCGTATGATTAAAGCTTCCTCCGCCGGAGACAATCATTTCATCGCAGACCGTCTGTTTTTTTATGAATTCTCGGTAGCTGTCAGCGATAACCTTAGCAGTAAGATAAGTCACCGTAGCTGTTAAGTCACGCATTGAAAGTTTAGAAAACTTTTCGATGATACGGCTGACATACAACGCCCCAAAAAGCTCCCGCCCCGTGGTTTTAGGAGGCTTAAGACTGTAATAAGGCTCTTCAAGCAGCCAGCCCAACAATTTCTCGTCAACTTCTCCTGATTCTGCAATTTTTCCGCCCTCGTCAAAACGGAGCCGTCCGTCACTCATAACAGAAACCACACCGTCAATAAGCATGTTCCCCGGCCCGTTGTCAAACGCAAACACCTCATTGGCGTTGCACCCTTTCGGCAGAACCGTTACATTGGAAATCCCGCCAATGTTTTGCAAAAGGACGCTCTTTTCATCATTTCTAAACAGCGCAAACTCAGTAAAAGGGACAAGCGGTGCTCCGTTTCCGCCCGCCGCAATGTCTGCGGTACGAAAATCAGAAACACAGGTAACACCTGTCTTTTCTGCGATTACGCTACCTTCCCCAATTTGAAAAGTAAAAGGCACTTTCCCGTCGGGAGAATGGAAAATGGTTTGTCCGTGAGAACCGATGGCAGTAACATCCGAAGCGTTGAGCCCGCCTTTTTTCATGACCGACAACGCAGCGTTGGCAAAAGCCTCTCCCAAAACAAAATTCATCTCTCCGATTTTGTCTACGGTTGAAGTCTCAGGGGCAAAAAGTTCAAAAACTCGGGAACGCATTGCTTCATCGTACGGAAGGTTTTCAAATGCAATAATACGACATTTGGGCGCAGAAAATCCGCCGCTGATTTCAACTGCAGCCGCATCAATTCCATCCACGCTCGTCCCTGACATGAGTCCAATGTACACCTGTTTTTCTGCCATCATAAAAACTCTCTTATGTAAAGCCTTGTGTTTTATTAACGTCTAACACTAATAAAAACAGCGCTCTTTATCCAAACTTCCATTTTATTTTTGTAGCGTTACCGCCTCGAATGTGCCGCTCGTTCGTATTACGTTCAAGAACCTTTTCAACCTCTTGCGCCAATGCGAGATTCTGCGCTCTCAACCTAAGCGTCAAATCCTTGTGAACCGTTGATTTTGAAAAGCCAAAATGCGATGCCGCAGTCCTGACTGTACACCCTGTTTCCAAGACGTAAGCGGCAAAAATCAAAGCCCTTTCGTCAGGGTGCAACCGGTTTGGATAAGCCATAAGCTTCTCTCCTAAAACAGTGAAAGTTATGCTCTATGCTTATGCCAAACAAGCTTTGATTATGTCGTTGTGCTTTGATTATAAATACAAACTTCTTATTTGTCAACCGTTGCTCAAAAAAGAACAGCAGAGTTCAAAACGTCTGCTGTCCGCCTTTTTACTTATTGTCCTGTTTCAACTCAGCAATGTTCAAGACCGATAAAACAAAAATCTTAACCGAGTTCTCAAACTCAGCTACGCTGAGGTACTCGTCACGGTCGTGCGCTGCACCTCTGCCCTCTCCAAGCAGGCCTCTGTACTTTTCAATAGTTGCGCCGAACGCAACAGTGTTGGGAAAACTTCTCGCATAGGTACCGCCACCCATGGTGTAAGGCACGCACGGCTCATTCATAACAGTTTCGTAAGCAGAAACCAAAGCTTTGATTTCCGCCTTTTCTGGGCTGAAATAGTAGGGCTTGGAATTCCTTCCGCGCTCGCAAGCAAAGCCCCAGGAAATAACTGTCGCTTCTGCTCTGTCCAAGAGCTCCTCACCAACAAAAGTGATGGGGTATCTTATGTCAAAGGTCTGAATAATCTTACCGTTTTCCGTCTTTATTACACCGCCAACGCAGGTAAGATAACCGGATTCTTTATCCTCGCCTTGGATTCCCAAAGTTTTGCCAAGGTACTCGGAAGTAGCCTTAGAAAGAAAATCAAGTGCTTTTCTGTCCTTTTCGCAAAGCTGACCGTCAAGCTCGCGCAAAAGGTAAGCGCTGAGAAGTCCGATTGCGTTAAGACCTGCTTCAGGCATTGCCGCATGAGCCGTCTTGCCAACCGCTTCAACCACCGTCTTTCCTTCAACCTCGGTCACTTCAATCCCCTCACACTTTGAAAGCTTGGAAGCATAAAGCCCTCTCAAAACCGCCTTAGCCCTGCCCGCAACGGCGTTTACCACCGTTCCGCCCGTAAAGCTCTCGAAAAGCTGGGAGTCTTCACAAACCGTAACGTAAAGCTTCAAACTGCCCTTTTCGCCCACACAAACAGGGAAAGAGCTGTCCGGAGTAAAGGAGAAAAACGGAACCTTGTAATTCTGTGCGTAATAAGGCATGTCGTTCATACCCCTTTCCTCATTACCGCCCAAAATAAGTCTGAGCGTAAAGGGGAGCTCAATCCCATGTTCCTTAAAGAAACGCAAAGCATAGAGCCCTGCCACTGCAGGGCCTTTGTCATCCTCGGTTCCCCTGCCTATAAGCAATCCGTTTTCTACCGTAAGTTTATAAGGATCATAACTCTAACCGTCACCCGCAGGAACAACGTCAAGATGGGCAACGATGCCCATTTCCTCTTCCTTATCACCGTAAGCAATGCTTGCACAATAATACTCGTGGTTCTTCGTCTTGAATCCGTAAGAATCTCCGATTTCAATGGCTTTTTCGAGTGCAGCCGCACTTTCCTTGCCAAAAACATACTTACCCTCAGCCTCCGCACCTACGGACGGAATGGCGATAAGCGCTCCGAGGTCCTTAATGTACTCTTGTCTTGTTTTATCCAAAAATGCATCTAACTGCGCAAGAACTGCTACGTCTTCAGCGCTGATGCTGTTTACAAAGCTCTCATTCGTGTTCATAACCCATTTATGACCTTTCTGTGCCCCGTTCTATTCAGCGGCTTTTTTGATCTGCGCCACCGTATCATCAAGTATACGCTTAGTCTGTTCAAGACTTGCGGAAATAATCTGATTCTTTTTAAGTAAAAGCTGTACCGCATCATAAGAAGCTGCCGCTTTAAGCCTTGCTTCTGAAGCCACGGATTCTGTGTACGCCTTAGCCTCTGCTCTGGCTTGCGAAAGAATTCTCTCCTTTTCTTCGTCTGCAGAATTTTTAATGGACCTCGCCTGTTGCTCTGCAAACAAAAGCTTCTCTCCCATCTGTGCACAAAGCTCGTCATATCTCCCTGTACTTTCGGTAATGATAGCTTCCTTCTCTGCCAAAAGTGTTTCCAAGCGGGCGATTTCCGCATTCAGTCTGCTTTCACTTAAAGTTTTCTCATTCAAGAGAGACTTTATTTCATCGTTTTTAGCATCAAGCTTGGCTTGGTGCTCATTGTTAAGAGAGAGGATAAAGCTATGTACCTCTTCTTTATCGTATCCTTTTTTTGCTTCCTTAAAAGTTATTGAACCGGACATAGCAAAACCTCCCGACGTTTAATCTCTTTATTCCCCATTATTCTATCAACAATTGCACTCTTTTTCAAGTCCTTTTTTAGCTTTTTGTTTATATTTTCCGAAACCGGGCATATATATTTCTCAAAGGACGGGTTTTATGGAGATAATAAGAGCATTAAGCTCCTTGATTTGGGGGCTTCCGACTGTAACACTATTACTGGGATTTGGAGTTTACTTTGGAATAAAACTCAGAAAGAACAAGCTTTTGTCCATTCCCTACGTGTACAAAAAAACTTTTGGCTCACTAAAAGCCTCGGGCAAACAAAAGAGTGAAGGTCTTTCCCCTCTCAGCACACTGGCTACAGCCCTTGGGGGCACAGTAGGTGTAGGAAGCATAACAGGAGTAGCCCTTTCAATAAAATTGGGCGGAGCGGGAAGCATTTTTTGGATTTGGGTTTGCTCAATTATCGGGATCTTTTTAAAATACGCCGAAGTATTTATCTCCCACCGTCACAGAAAACGCCTTAACGGCAACTTTATCGGAGGGGCCATGCTCTGCCTGTCCGACTTGGGTTTCAAATACACAGCAGGGATTTTTTCGGTTTTCTGTGTGCTTGCTTCTTTCGGAAACGCAACCGTCCAATCAAACGCAGTTTCGAAGTCGCTTACAGAACTCGGACTTCAACCGAAAATTTCTGCCCTATTGATTGCCTCTTTCATTCTTTTCATCACTCTGGGAGGCAGAGAAAAAATAGCAAGTTTTAATTCAATGGCTGTTCCTTTCTTTTCCATAAGCTTTATCTTAGTTTGTTTCATTATCTTATTAATTAACGTGAGAGCTTTCCCGAAAGCCTTTCTACGCATCGTCACAGAGGCATTTGGAATCCGTGAAGCAGGTTCGGGGATTACAGCGGGACTCTTCCTTAACGCTTTGAAGGTTGGAACAGTAAGAGGAACCTTCTCTCACGAAGCTGGAATGGGGTCTTCCGCCATAGCCCACGCATCCTCTTCCGAAACAAACTCCCACGTGCAGGGTTTGTGGGGCGCAACAGAAGTTTTTATTGACAGCTTTATTGTCAGCACCCTTACAGCATTTTGCATTCTTTGCTCCGGATTCGATGACGTAGGAAAAATGTTTGAGAATCTATTCGGAGTTGCAGGACAAATCTACTTTGCTTGCGCTATTGCAGTTTTTGCTTTTGCCGCAATAATAAGCTGGGTTTATTACGGCGAAAGTATGATTCTCCAATTAAAGAGCAGAGCTCTTTTTATTAAAGTTTTCTGTGTTATTACAGCTCTTACCGCCTTTTTCGGCGCCCTCTCTAATACCGAAGGCGTTTTTATAATGGCAGACCTTTTTAACGGTTTGATGATTTTCCCCAATCTATTCTTACTATACAAGCTAAGGAGTGAAATCGTTTGCGCTGGCAAAGTATGAACATTTCAAAGGTTTTGAAGGAGCAAAACAGCAGCCGCCAAGGACTTAGCTCCGATGAAGCTGAGAAAAGGCTTTTACGTTACGGAAAAAACAGCCTGTCCGTTAAAAAGAAAAAGTCTTTGATTTTACGGTTCGTCTCTCAACTTACAGATAAAATGATAATCATTTTACTTGTTTCCGCATTGGTGTCATTTTTGGTTTCGATGGTAAACCACGAACCGAGTGCAGACAGTTTGATCATCCTCGTTATCGTATTTGTAAATGCCATCGTTGGAGTTATTCAGGAAAGCAAGGCGGAAAAAGCAATCGAAGCTCTCGGACGTCTTTCAGCACCGGAGGCAACGGTTTTACGAGACGGAGAAAAAAGAACCGTAAACAGCGAAGACGTGGTAACGGGTGACGTAATCTTTTTGGAAAAAGGTTTTTTTGTTCCCGCCGACGCACGGCTTATTGAAGCTGAGGGCTTGGTTGTAGACGAAAGTGCTCTCACGGGAGAAGCGGACGGAATCTACAAATGTGCAGAGGAGCTGTTACCGGAGAATGCCCATCTTTCGGAAATGAAAAACATGGTTTTCGCTTCATCTGCAGTTTTAGGAGGCAGAGGTTCGGCGGTTGTTGTTTCTACGGGCATGGACAGTACAGTGGGCGGGATCGCAAAGATGATAAACCAGGACAGCGAGAGTAAAACCCCACTTCAAAAAAGGCTTTCAAAAACAGGAAGCGCACTCGGCAACATTGCACTTCTAATCTGTGCTGTGATTTTCATTTATTCCGTGGTCAAAAAGATGCCGCCAATCGAGATGTTCTTAACCTCCGTAAGCCTTGCCGTGGCGGCTATTCCGGAGGGATTACCCGCAATTGTAACGATTGTCCTATCCATAGGAGTACAACGCCTTGCAAAGCGTAAAGCTGTAGTAAAACGCTTGCCCGCAGTAGAAACCCTTGGGTCAGCAAACGTAATCTGTACCGACAAAACAGGTACACTGACCTGTAACAAAATGACGGTTACAGAGGTTTACGGAGACAAAAACCGCCTTCTTCCGCTTTTTGTACTTTGTAACGACGGTGCTTCACCCACCGAAAACGCACTTTTGGAATTTGCTGAAAAGAACGGTATAGACGGCAAAGCATTGAATTCAGAACGGGAAAGAGTCAGAGAAGAACCCTTTTCCTCCAAAACCAAGCTCATGGCAACAGCCCATCGCTTTGGCACGCAGTACCGAATTATCGTCAAAGGAGCGCCTGACGTAATTTTTCCCCTCTGCGCAAAAGACACGAGCAGCGCAAAGGCAAAAGCGGAAGAAATGGCAAAACGTGCGCTTAGGGTAATCGGATTTGCAACGCTTGAATGCGGAACCTTGCCAAACAAGCTCTGCCCCGAAGGTAAGTTCACCTTCATCGGACTTGCGGGAATGATCGACCCCCCCAGACCCGAAGTAAAAGAAGCGGTAAAACGCTGTAAAGAGGCGTACATAAAACCCGTTATGATTACCGGTGACCATCGTGATACAGCGGTTGCAATTGCGAAGTCCGTTGGGATTTATCAAGACGGCGACTTGGTTTTTACAGAAACAGAACTGATGGAAAAGTCACCGACCGAAAGAAATAAGCTTATTGTTTCAGCCACGGTTTTCGCCCGTGCAACGCCTGAATTCAAAGTCAAAATCGTAGAAGCGTACCAAGAAGCAGGGCTTGTAGTTGCAATGACCGGAGACGGAATAAACGACGCACCCGCACTAAAAAAAGCCGACATAGGTTGCGCAATGGGAAAAAGCGGTACAGACGTTGCAAAAGAAGCGGCAGACATTGTTCTTACTGATGACAATTTTGCCACCATTGTAGAAGCGGTCTCCCACGGCAGAGGAATCTATGACAACATAAAGAGAGCAGTCCATTTTCTTTTGTCCTGTAACATCGGAGAAATCATTACGGTATTTGCAGCGATTATCCTTGGGCTGTCATCACCGCTTGCCGCCATCCAGCTTCTTTGGGTCAACCTTGTAACAGACTCTTTTCCTGCAATCTCTCTGGGACTTGAAAAAACCGCAAAAGATGCGATGAAAAGACCTCCGATCAAAAAGAACGAAGGGCTCTTCCCAAGGAATTCAGCTCTTGAAATTTTTACAGAAGGTCTGCTTATAGGAACTCTTTCTTTGATAGCATACATTATCGGTCTAAACCTTAATGACAAAACTTTGGGAAGCACGCTCTGTTTCAGCGTACTTGCACTCTCCCAGTTGTTCCATTCGTTCAACCTGCGTTCACGAATGAGCCTTTTTTCACTTGGGCTGTTTACTAACAAATGGTTAGTGCTATCCTTTGCTGTTTGCTCATTAGCACAAATTTCAACGGTAATTTTTGCACCATTAAGAACGGTTTTCGGTACAACAAACCTTTCCCTGCCCCTCTGGGGATTAGTAATTGCTTTTTCGTTTTTTCCTGTAATATTTTCAGAAATTTATAAAAGATTTACTAAATAATGTATATATCATAAATTCTTAGTGGTATTATGATGGGTGAGGTGATGTGTTTTGGAACTTCGCATCTTAACAACAGACAAAAACATCAGTCTGTACGGTCGTTATACTATGAAAAACGGCTTGCCCGCATTTGACTGGCCCAACAGCGGAATGAGCTTTAGATTCAGGGGTAACGCAATTTCCGTGTGTTTCACGCCCTTTGACACGGTGGAACCGGTTTATGTCCGTGTAACAGTCGACGGAGAGCCACGGCGTTTTTGCCTCACCAGCGGACAGGAACGGATTATAGTAGAAGGATTACAGAATCGGGTTCACGATTTTGAACTTTTAAAAGTTAGTGAAAGCCCGTTCCGTATCTGCCCTTCCGAATTCATAATTAACGGTATAACGCCTGCAATTTACCCAACTGTAAGCAATAATACAGCGAAACCGAAGATTGAGTTTATAGGCGACTCTCTCACCGCCGGTTACGGAAACCTCTCAGAGCCTACGGTTACAGTATACCTTGCTGCAGAGCAAGACAGTACAAGAGCTTACCCCTACATTGTCTCAAAACTCATAGGAGCAGATGCTCACTACGTTTGCTTCTCAGGTAAAGGAATCGTAAACAGTTGGAACGGCGAGAGGGAGTACGAGATTCCCGAAATGTTCACAACCGCTTCCAGAGAAACAAAGGAACCCTGGGATTTCAACTCATGGACGCCCGAGTTGGTAATGATTAACGCCGGCACAAATGACTACAACGGCGGTGTTCAAGACGAAGAGTTCATTGAATATGCGAAGAAGTTCTTGGCGTTTATCCGTTCCAAGTATCCCGACGCTTATATAGTTTGGGCATACGGTTTTACCACCGTAAAGGCTGAACCCGCATTAAAAAAAGCCGTGGCAGAGTTCAATGACCCCAAAGTTTCGTACCTTCACTTACCTTCGATGTATGAGTACAAAGACGAAATCGGCGGTAACGGACATCCCAACGCAAAGAGCCATGCACGAACAGCAAAACTCGTTGCAAAGTACATAAAGAAGCTTTGCGGCGTCAGCGCAAGATCTGTAAAGTCCTAGTATTAAAACAAAATACACGCAAAAAGGCGACTTTCAAAAAAGATGAAAGTCGCCTTTTCGATTTAAATTAAAAGTTTTGGAAAACAACTTGTATGCAAATTCACAAACACATAGAAATCTAAAGGAACAGAAAATTTGAATTAACCAAGATACTTAGCGGCGTAAGAACGGTACTTCTCTTCGTACAGCGAGTTGTTGTTTTTCATCGCGCGTACAGAACGGTGCAATTCAAGAGTCTCATCAGTAGTCTCAAGCACGCAACCTGCGATGTTTGAGCAATGATCGGACACACGTTCTAGATTTGTCAAAATGTCCGCCCACACAAATCCGAGTTCGATACTGCAAAGTCCTTGTTGAAGCCTCACAGTGTGTCTTGAACGTAGTTCCTTCTTCAACTCGTCTATTATCTGCTCCAACGGTTCTACGGAAGTGGCGGAATCCGATAAGGAAAGCGAGCTTAATTCCCTTAGCTCCATCTTCTAACTTGAAACAAAAACAAACTCGAAACGTTCCCGCCCAATAGTACAGCCCAATTATCCCGCCCTCTTTTATCTAAAAATAAATTGAAGCTGCCTGAAATGGGGAAACAAATCACATTCAAGACAGCTTCTTTTTTCACATTAATAAACGGTTGTAAACTGTACTAACGGTACAAGCGTTCACCGTACTTTTTCTTCAAAAATTTTTTCTTTAAAGCATTTGCCTTAAAGAGCAAACCGCTGGAAAACAAAATTCCTATTATCAAAGCCCCGTAAGAGAACCCAAGACAAAACCCCGAAACAGCCTCAATAAACGAACCTGCATGCTCACCTTCTCTGAATGCAAATAGCTCAATTACAATGTACGCTGTAAAGAAAACCATAGCCACCGCAAACAGATAAAAAATACGTTTAGTAAGCTTTTGTTTTTCTATGTTACTGTAATCAACTACTTTAAGCGCAGTATCGTTGTCAAAACTCGCTGTCGAATGTTCCTTCCTTTCACCGTCTAAAAGCTCTCTAAGCTCTACACCGTAGTAGTCGGAAATTAAAACAAGTACATCAAGATCCGGCAAGTTAGCCCCCGTTTCCCATCTCGAAACAGTCCTACCCGAAACACCAAACTGCTCTCCAAGGCGTTCTTGAGTAATGCCTTTTTCCTTCCGTAGTTCTTTGAGAAAACTCCCTACTTTTTTCAAATCCATGCCAAACTCCTTTAAGTTACCTCTGATGTGTAATTCTTTAAGCAAAGAATACATCTTTTTTCACTTGATTTCAAGGACATAGACTGAGAATTCAGCGTTTTTCTCATTAGACACCAAATGTCCGACCATAAAAAAGGGCACCTCGCTAAAAAGCGAGGCTAATTATTCAACTATACTTTTTTAAAATAGAATCATAAACCGTATTTTTCAAAAGCTCCTTGCGCCTGCATTCAGTAGCGTTTAAACGACAGTTCAACTCGAACTCCAACAACGATTCTTCTGTTTTCTTCAGATAACACTCAACAGAACAACGCAAAGTCTCATTATGCTCCATAAGTTTATCTAAAAGACGAATCACGTAAAAATTCTTATCCATAACTGAACAAACCTGGCCATCGGTTCCGCCACGGTGACAGAAATCATTCTCTACCCTTCCGAGAAACGCCCTTGCAACGATAAGGAAAAACGCCTCTCCGGTAGTTTCAAACGCGTTGATCAAAACATCACCGTAATGTAAAGCACGTTCCTTTCTTTCTTCCATCGAAAGCGAAGAGTCGAAAACAACGACTCTACCAAGTTTATCAGCTGAAAAACCGGCTAATATATACATATTCTTTTTGACTTGTGTATAATACTCTCTCGTCGTTTTGGCAAACAACTGCTCGATTTTTTGCTCTCCTGTTGAAAACCAATCTGTAAACCTATTATGATAAATTTCCAAAGCCTCGGCGTTTTTTCCCTCTGCGTAAAGAATTTTAGCACGCATATTCCATGCCCCAAGGCGTAACTCCTCGTCCGTACAACTGTCAAGAAGCTTTTCGCAAATAGACAGCAATTCATCCTTATTGTCTATCAAAACCCTAGAATCGTTATCAGCCGTACCGCCGACTATCGCCCACATGTAATAATACATTACCCTATGGTCGTTAGGATAACTATTATATGCATCCGAAATAATTCTGAGTCCTTCCTCATCATTTTGATGCCTTTTGAAAGAATCAATTATCGTCTCAACTTCAGAGCGTATTTCTTCTTGATCGTATCCCATTAACTCGTCAAGAGTTACACCAAAATAATATGCTAACGGTTGTAACAGCGTAATGTCGGGATACGTATCGCCTCTCTCCCATTTGCTCACGGCAGCACTTGAAACATTCATAGCAATTGAGAGCTGTTCCTGAGTAACGTTCTTAATCAAACGCAAACGCCTTATGTTTGAACCAATGTTCATTTTCATAGTAACACCTCACATTATTTGTATCAACGACGTCTGTTGTAATTATATTATAACAAATATACAAATAAAGTACAGGTATTAATAAGACAACAAAGGTTAACTAACGGTTTAATAATAGAACGTTCGGTTTAGTTCGATTGCTCCAAATAACACAAAAAAGCCTAAAAAACATTACGTTAACAAAGAAATCAAACCATAACATTCTAAATTACTTATGTAAGCAAGCGAATAATAACCCTATTCCCAAACAGGCATTTTGAGAAAGCGAAAGATTCCAATACGGTCACCGACATTCAAAATTTTCATATCGCCCTTATAAACAAACGTGTACTCTTTGGAAGAACCGTTATCAAATTCAATAATCAGATCCACCTCAATTATTGCGGTACTTCCCCTTTGATACATTCTTCCGCCACCGCCGGCCGTAGTATAATAAGTTTCTTTAAAATTCTTAATCTCTTTCACAGTACCGTATCTGCGCCTCGGAGTGAGAAACAAATAAGATTTTGAAAACCAAACACTCAAGCCGAACCATACAGCATAAACTGCGAAATACGCATTATTGAAATTGCCGTAATTAACCGTCAAAACCACAAACAAGCCGAGTAAAACCGATGATACCAGCATTAAAATAAGAGACTTGCGTTCTTTAAAAACTTGCTCTTTTATGCCTTCGTGATTCTCGTACATAAGGAGCTCCTTCCTTCTCAACCAAGATAAAACTCTTGCATCTTATATGTACTTTTCTACATGATTGATTTTTCAAATTAAAACAAACATTCGAGCTATTTTCAAGCATATATGACACTCAAACAAAAAACCACTCGTAAAAAATGTGTGAAAAGGTGTCTGAACATAGTCAAAACCGAAAAAAGTGTCTAATTCTATGCTCCGTATGCACCAAACAGTGATAATAGCACCTGTATAATACCGAATATAAACAACGTAACAGATACAAAGATTAAAATACTGCCGATTTTATTATCTTTAGACTTAAAATGTTTTCCACAAAAAAAACATAGCGGAACAAAGGGGCAAAAACATTATGAAAGCTAATAACCCCTGAATGCGTTGGTCAACAGTAAAATTGGGGATAGAACCGCTTTGAACAAGACTGCTTAGCACAGAAAAACCAAAAATAAAAACTGCAAATATCGCTAAAGAAATAATACCAATTTTCTGATTATTATCAAACTTTTTCATTACGCGTTCTCCTTTGATGTATTGATAGAGGCAAACTACGTTCTGCAAATTGTACCGTATTGATTATACAGCCTTTTTTTAATCTCGTGATTAAGACACGACGGTTTGAATCCGCGATAATACAACGCCTTTCTTAATTTATTATATAACAAAACCGTTAGTACTTCAAGTAAAATATTCAGTTTGTGCGAATGCAAAATAATTAACTTCGAAAATTGTAGAATTTGATACAATGTATCAAGTGAAATAATTCTGACCTCATGTCCATCAGCGAATATTTCGCGTTTGCGGATCAAAAATTTTTTAGCAAAGCTATTCCACTCTCCCGAGGACAAATATCATTAAAAAAAGCGCTTACAAAGGCTCCTTCTCATAAGGAAGTTTGATTTTTCCTTGTAGGGACCGGCGTCCCCGACGGTCCATTATAATAATTGCATCGCAGACAAAGATTAACCCTGACAGATTTTCAAGGCCTGTCAGGGTTCTTTTGTTTTGTTCGATAAATTGGAATTTATAGGACATTTGCTATTACATTCCAAATTTTTCAGCAAAACCTTTAATTGTTTCTTTTTTATTTATTTTTTTTGCAATGTTTAAGGTGTTTTCACTTATTTCTAAATTCGATAATATAACTGCAGTATCATCAGTTATATGCCCTTCTTTCCTTAACTCTCTTATAATCTTAATCATTTTATTAACGAAATAATCAGATTCATTTATCAAATCATCTGTATTACATCCATTGTTAAATAATAAATCCTCTAACACTTGCGGATGATTCAAATCATCAAATATTTTTTCTTCATTTGCATCATAAAATGCAATATTCCATTTTGCTTCATTATCTTCTTTTAAGGTTGTGTACTGTATTTCCAAATCTAAACTTTCGCAGTTAATCCATATTACAGATTTGTAAATATTTCTCCATTTGTCTAATATTTTAATTAAATTCTCTTTTATAATCTTAAATATCGGCACTCTCTTAGGTAATGGTACATTAACCTTTTGACCATTTACTATTTTAAATCTTATTGGATAAAATGATTTAACATTTAAATTATCATCTAAATGATATAAAATATTATCCACAATTTTCATATTTATAATTCCGGTTTTTTTACTTTTTTCTCCAATCAACCATTGAGGTGGATTATAATGTGTTATTAAAGCGATATAAGTTATATTGTCTTCATATTTAAATAAGTGCTCATTATAAATTGTATTATCGATTGGATTATATTTATCAAAAATTCCAATTTGGATATGTCTACAAATTCTATCATTATCATCATAATAAGACTTAGATAGTGAATAAATTCCTCCATCCACTTCATAATGAATAAATTCTAAAACGTTATTTACATAAAAATAAAAATTAATATAGTAACATTTTCCAGATAAATATTTTTCAGATAATATTATACGATCGTTTTCATCAAAATAATATTTATAATCGTATCCTTTATCGATATTTTTAATTTCTTTACCAATTGTTGCATTGCCACACCTCATTTCATCAACATAAGATGGTGCATATAACCCTGCGATAAAGCCAAAACCTTTACTATACTTATTATTAGTATTCTTTTTAGATATTTCATAATAATTCATAAAATTAAAATCTTTGTATTTAACATATACATCATACAATTCTTGTTTTATGATTTCCATTTACAGTCACCTTCAATATATTCCATAAATTCCAATTTACCGTTCCGTTTTATCGCCAGTTTCGCCTTTATATAACAAAGGCATAGGGCAAAGCCCATACCCCTAAAGCTGTACGAACGCTTCAATAGGCTCCCTCCGGGAGGGAGCTGTCACCGAAGGTGACTGAGGGAGAGTGCGATACAATAAGATATCCAAACCTAACGTCACGCAGGCTCCTTCCACCGCTAAAATATCCCCCTCCCTCCC
>JAFXKQ010000139.1 GCA_017531625.1 Clostridia bacterium
GGTCTTTTCAACAAGGTCTGCAGTGAGCTCGTTGAATTTTGCTCTGGTAAGAGTAGCATCAAAGTGCTTGGGACCTGTTGCATCTGCGGTGATGAAGGGGAGGTTGATGTTTGTGCTCATTGTTGCAGAAAGCTCGATTTTAGCCTTTTCTGCCGCTTCTTTAAGACGCTTGAGAGCCATTCTGTCCTGACGGAGATCTATGCCGTTGTCTCTCTGGAAGGTGTCTGCGATCCAGTTGATTATCTTTTCGTCGAAATCGTCGCCGCCGAGTCTGTTGTTGCCTGCGGTTGCGAGTACGTCAAACACGCCGTCGCTGATTTCAAGCAAGGAAACGTCGAAAGTACCGCCGCCAAGGTCGAAAATGAGAACCTTTTGGTCAATGTCTTTGTCAAGTCCGTAAGCGAGTGCCGCAGCCGTGGGCTCGTTGATGATACGGAGAACCTCAAGTCCTGCGATTTTGCCTGCGTCCTTTGTTGCCTGGCGCTGTGCATCGGAGAAGTATGCAGGAACGGTGATAACCGCTTGGTTTACCGTAGTCCCGAGGTAACTTTCAGCATCAGCCTTGAGCTTTTGGAGAATCATTGCGGAAATCTCTTGAGGAGTGTAATTCTTGCCGTCTATGGCAACTTTCTTCGCTGTACCCATGTCTCTCTTGATGGAGCTGATGGTTCTGTCTGCGTTGGTGATGGCCTGGCGCTTTGCAACCTGACCTACCATTCTTTCGCCTGTTTTGGAGAAGGCTACAACGGAGGGAGTGGTTCTTTCCCCTTCCTTATTTGTTATAACAACGGGTTCGCCACCCTCATAAACTGCTACGCAGGAGTTCGTTGTGCCTAAGTCAATACCGATTATTTTTGCCATTATAAGTTCCTCCTTATTTGGAATGTAAATGTTTAGTTTAGTAAATTTATTCTGACGTGCTCTTGGTTCAGTTCACTACCTTAACAAGTGCGTGTCTTATCACTTTTTCGCCGATGCGGTAACCCTTTTGCAGAGTTTGGGAAACCACGTTCTCACCGTAATTCTCGTCTTCGTCGTGCATGATTGCGTTGTGATACGTGGGGTCAAACTGTTCGCCATCGGGGGAGATCTCTTCAATTTTAAGTTTGGTAAGAATGTCTCCGAGCTGTTTGTAAAGCATTTTTACGCCTTCGCTCAGGTTGCTGTTATCCTCCGCAAACGAAACCGCACGTTCAATGTTGTCAATCAAGGGGAGAAAAGCTGCCGCTGCATCAGCAAAAGCCTCTGTGTACACTCCTTCACGCTCTTTTGTTGAACGCTTACGGTAGTTGTCGTACTCTGCGGCAAGTCTCATGTACTTGTCGTTTTGCTCCGCGTTGTCTTCCGAAAGCTTTTTGTTCTCTTTTTCAAGACGGTCGATCTCTGCTTTGAGAACTTGCTTTTTGTCCTGCTTTTCCGCTTTCTTGGGAGCCTTTTCTTCCTCTTCTTCCGAAGCTTTTACTGCTTCGTTTTCTTCTGTGTTCGGATTAACGTCTTCCTTGTTCATTTTATTTATTACCCCCCTTAGTTTATTCGCTCATTTGCGTTTCGGGACTGTCTGTTTCTCCCGTTATGTGAGAAACGAAGTATTCAAGATTCGCAATAACTTTTTTATAATCCATTCGCTTCGGTCCGATTACTCCGATAGCGCCCTTTGTTTTACCGTTAAGATTTATGGGGTAGAACACAAAGCTGGAGTCCGGCGGAAGAAGCTCTGAACCGTCGCCTGACATTATGACGCTCGCTTTACCCGGCATCGCTTCCGTAAGGTAGTTTATGAGCTTTCTCTTCTGCTCGAAGACTTCAAGGACGCTTCTCGCTTTACCTACGTCGAAAAACTCGGGGTAGGTCAACAGCTTCGTTATGCCCTCCACCTTTACGCTTTCCTGCTCGGAGCGCTCAAGCATTGTGTGGATGACCCTCAGAATGGGTGAAATGAGGTGCGCTCCCGGTCCGGCGGCTTCTTCAAGCCTCAACATGATTGGCAGGGTAATCTGATCTGCACTGAGTCCGCCCAAAACCTCGTTAAGTGCCGCAATCAAGTACCTTAGCTCTCTTTCGTTGATGCGGTCAAGGCCGATGCGTTGGGTTTTGGTTGAGCCGCCTTTGCAGATAAGAACCAGAAGAAAGCTGTGTTCGTCTATTATTACCGCTTCAAATCTGTCGATGGCATCCGCCGTTGATTTAATGACGGAAAATGTGGTGTAGTTCGTAATGTCCGAAATGGCTTTGGTGGCCTCTGAGAGAACACGGCCGAATTCGGTCAGCTTCATGTTAAGAAGCTCGTTGAGGACGTCAAGCTCCTCAACTGTAAGCATGTAGCGTTCCATCAGGTCTTCAATGTACATTCGGTAACCTCTTGTGGACGGGACGCGTCCTGCGGAGGAGTGGGGCTGTTCGAGATACCCCATGGCTTCAAGCTCGCTCATTTCGTTGCGCACGGTTGCGCTGGAAACCACGTAAGGCAAGTGCTCCGAAAGGTACTTGGAGCCAATCGGTTCGCCCATGCGGATGTAAGAATCTACTATTGATTTCAAAATACGCCTTTTACGTTCTGTAAGCTCCAAATCTGTACCTCCTCTCTGAAGACCGAAAACTTTTTGAATGATTAGCACTCGGTCGTGTTGATTGCTAACTGAGCTTATTATACTACAAAATAAACCCTTGTCAATAGCTATGACAAAAGTTTTTTGTAAATAAATGTTTAACAAACAAATAACAAAATCGCATTAATCAAAACGAAAATTAGCAAGCGTCGGTTTTGAATGCCAAAATCGCCATTTGTTTTGGGGGAAACGCTGAGGGGATTTTTGCAGAACTGATGGAATTGTCGGCAGGTTAGTTGACAAAAGTAATAAAAAAAGTTAATCTATCAACAGCTTTCTCTTGACATAAATAAATAATAGGTATATAATGTCCCCTGCAGAGTATGACCTTATGCGTTAAGTGCTGCTTGAACGGGGAGTTGTCAGGCGGACGAAAAGCCTTTGAAGGCTTGCGGTAAGAGGTCAGCATCCCGCTGCTGCATAACGTGCGCCTTGCTTCCTTTTTTTGCGTTTCGTTTGTAGCGAACGGAAAAAGGAGGTTTTTTTATGCTTAAAAAAGAAAACGCAGTTTCTCGCACCGAGAGGCAAAGGGGCTTGACGCGCAGACTTACCGTGTCGGCAATTTTTCTGGCGCTTGCCATCATAGTCAAGGTGTTTGCTACCTTTATGGTGCCGTTGTTTGGCGCAAACGGAATGAAAATCGAGTTTTGGGGAATCTTTACAACTTTCCCTGCGATTCTTTTTGGCCCTCTTTACGGTGCGGTTGTCGGCGGACTTTGCGACCTTTTGGGTTACCTTGTTAAGCCCGACGGAGTTTACATTCCGTGGTTGACGCTGACGGCGGCGCTGGGCGGAGCTATCAAAGGCTGGTTATGGCTTTGGGTTAAGAAGTGCGATGCTGTAAAAGTCAAGCGGGTGCTTGCGGTGATTTTTGCGCTTGTACTTGCTTTCGGTGTGCTTAACCATTTGCTTATTGCTTCCGACGGAGTAAGCAAGAAATTTGTCGCTTCGGCTGACTTTGTTCCCACGGAAACAGAGATGGAACACAAGGATGAAACCGACGAACTTAGCTTTTCGTCTGCCATAGCTCACAGCTTTGCTGAGTACTACTCCGACAGCTTGAACGTCGGGGAAATGAGCTTTGATGTTTGTACCGTTATCAAATCGGGTGAAACGAGCTTCTATTTATTAAAAGCAAAGGGCGAAGATGAAGTTAAAGAGCTTTATCTTGTTTCCCCGGATGCGGATAAAACGGTGGAAGGAATAAGCGAAGAGATCAAGGTCGAGGCCGAGACGTTTACAACCCGTGTTTTCGGCGAGGGCGTTTCTGTGTCTTGCTCAAAGCCTTGGGGTGACGAAGAATCGGAAAAGCTTAGCTTTTCTTACCGTTCAAACCTTGCGCTTGGGGTAATTTGCCTCACCGTAGGACTTGAATTTGTGGGAGTTATGGGACTTGCGGTTCTTTTGGTTCTCGCGCTCATCGCTTACAAAAAGAAAAAAGACGGATCGGTTCGCAATACCTCTGACTTTACAAAAATCCTTGCGGTTTTGCTGCTTGCCGGAGTCATTATCACCACCATCAACACAAAAGTGCTTATGGAAGTTCTTGTAGGTGCTAACGGCAATCTCATTTGGAAGGACAGGATTTTCTTCCCGCGTTGGATTGTGCGTGTGTTCGAAGAAGTGGTTGCTACCTCTGTTCAGGCATACATTGTGTCTGCGCTTTATGGGGTGCTGAAAAGACAGATTAAGCGATAAAGAGATAATAGTATTATTGCCGGCTTTTTGTTCCAATAACAAAAACGCGGCAAAAAGAAGTGCTAAGAGGTTCTTTATTTAACAGACTTTAAATTGAGGTGGATTGTTTTGGATTACACAGAGGCACTTGAATACATACACGGAGTTTCCTGGCTTGGAAGCAAACTCGGTCTGTCACGCACCCGTGAGCTCCTTGCTAAATTGGGAAATCCGCAGGACAACATAAAATTTATTCATGTGGCCGGAACAAACGGCAAAGGCTCTGTTTGTTCCATGCTTGCTTCTGTTCTTGCGGAAGCGGGATTCAAAACCGGGCTCTATACTTCTCCTTACATTTTGCGTTTTAACGAGAGAATGCAAATAAACGGTTGTCCTATTTCCGACTCGGAGCTTGCTGAGATTACTGAATACGTTAAGCCTTTTGCCGAGTCCATGCAAGATCATCCGACAGAGTTTGAACTGGTTACGGCAATCGGGTTTGAGTATTTCAAACGCCATGACTGCGATTTTGTGGTTTTGGAAGTGGGCATGGGCGGAGAATTGGATTCTACAAATGTAATAAAGAACCCCGTTTTGGCTATAATAACAGAGATAGGCCTTGACCACGTGCGTGAACTTGGTGGAAGTCTGGAAAAAATCGCTCAGGCAAAGGCGGGGATTATCAAGGACGGATGTACGGTTCTTTCCTATAATACTCAACCTGCTTCTGCTGCAGTTATCAAAACTGTTTGCATAGAGAGAGGGGCACAGCTAATCAGCCCTGACTTTTCTAAGGTTTCGGACGTGGTTGCTACGGGCGAGGGAATTAGGTTTCGTTATAATGAGTACTGTAACCTTGAAGTGGCGTTTAATGCAGATTATCAAAGTAAAAATGCGTCTGCTGTGGTAGAGGCTGTTAAGATTTTGAGAACGCAGGGCGTAGAGATAAGCGATGAAGCGTTAAGGGCGGGATTAAAGAAGGTGCGTTGGCCCGCACGTTTTGAAAAACTTTGCGATAATCCTACAATAGTGTTTGATGGAGGCCATAATCCGAATGGGGTAGAGGCAGCGGTCGAGAGTTTTAAGTTCAGGTATCCTTCTGTTAAGCCGGTAGTGATGATTGGCATAATGGCCGATAAGAACTACGGCGAAGTCCTTGACTTGCTTGTTCCTTTAGCTGAAAGCTTTGTTGCGGTTCGCCCGCAGAATCCACGTGCGCTTGACTCGGAGACTCTCTGTGCTGAAATCGTTGCTCGGGGCGGGAAATGCGTTTCGGCAGGAAGTGTAGAAGCCGGATTGAGTCGTGCGATTGACGCCGCAGGAGAAAATGGCTTTGTCTTTGCTCTCGGTTCGCTCTACATGTACGGGGAAGTTGTCCAAGCAATGAAAAGGCCGGCATCAAATAACAAGGCGTAAAATTATAAAACTTTTCGCTTTTGCAACAAAACGGCCGTTTTCCAAGCGAAGATTATAAAGTAAAAAACTTTCTTCAAAAAAAAACGAAAAAGGGTATTGACAAAAGGGAGAGTACGTGGTATACTGCGCAAGCTGTCGTACGGAGCGGCCGAAGAAAAAGGGTAAAAGCGGTACAGCGAGCGAAAAAACTTTTTTCAAAAAAATTGAAAAAAGGTCTTGACAAACGAAAAGCTACGTGATATACTACGTAAGCTGTCCGACGGAGCGGGTCGAAAAAAAGGACTTGCGAAGGGGCGGCGCGGACATTGAAAATTGA
>JAFXKQ010000140.1 GCA_017531625.1 Clostridia bacterium
GGCGGTCATAAACGTCAAAATCATACAAAAAGTCAAAAGCGAAGCCAAAATTCTGATCCCGCTTTTTCGAGAACCAAAGGTGTTAAACATAGGCTTTTCTCCTTAAAAGCAACGCCGTGTGCAACTTAAAGCACAATACAAAAAACCGATTAGCAAAAAACAGCCGAACACGGTATTGTGTTCAGCTGTTTTTGTGGTGATCCATCGGAGAATCGAACTCCGGACACCATGATTAAAAGTCATGTGCTCTACCAGCTGAGCTAATGGATCGTCCTATTAAGCCAAACCGATAATAAAAACAAACAGTTCAGCAAACTTTTAAAGCGACCTTAACACCCAGAAATCTTGACCGCCCGTACAGCATATCACATAAACATTCTTTTGTCAAGGCTTTTTTTAAATTTGCAAAATTCAATGTTATTTAAAAGCTTTCGCCTAATAAAACCGGAAGTTTGCTATAACTTTTCCCAAAATGGTAACATCTCTGACAATAATCGGCTCCATTGAAGAATTAGCTGGTTGAAGCCTTATGTGACCGTCCTCTTTAAAAAATCGCTTGACCGTTGCCGAGTCGTCTATGAGAGCTAGTACTATCTCGCCGTTTTCGGCATAACGTCTGCTCTCAACTATAACAATGTCACCGTCAAGAATGCCTGCCTCTATCATGCTGTCCCCCACGACTCGCAAAGCAAAAAGGACATCATTTGCGCCGGACATGGATGCAGGATAATCCACATACCCCTCATAATTTTCAACAGCAAGCACGGGAAGTCCGGCCCTCACCTGTCCAATTAAAGGCACTCTGAGGGTTTTGGGTTCAGCAGAAGAAGTTTCGGAATCATCCAACCGCAACGCACGGCTCTTACCGTCCTCCTTGTGAATAAGACCCTTCTCTTCAAGGCGTTTAATATATTGATGTACCGTAGAGGTAGATTTTATCCCCAACGCTGCACAAACATCACGTACGGACGGCGCGTACCCTTGGTTTTGGATGTTGCTCTTAATAAACTTGTAGACGCTCTTTTCACGTTCGCTCAAGCTATTCATAAACCGTCCTCCTATCATCCTTTATCTACATAAACAAAGTTGCAGTATTACTCTGCTTGTACCGCCTCATCGTTTTCAAGCCCGTAAGCAATCTTAAAGAGTTCCCTCGCCCGTTTTTCGTTTCCACCAAGATAAAGATGCCCAAAAAGGCATTCCAACCCTGTGGCACGTCGGTACTCTATTGCTGCGGCGCTCTTGGGAACGTGAATTCCTTTTGCGTTTCTGCCGTATTTAAAAACAGCAGTTTCAGCCTCGGTAAGAAAGGGCAAAACCCGCTCTACCGCCGCACTTTGACTGACCGCAGTAACAAAATCCTTTGCCCTCTCGTTAAGCTCGGCAATACGGCAATTACCGTCGCCGATAATGTACTGTCTGGTAAAAAGCTCTATAACAGCGTCGCCCATGTACGCAAGCACCAGAGCATTACATTCTCCAAGTCTTAAAGTCTTTTCCATTTCGGTCCCTGAGGTGTGTCTTCAATAGCAACACCCATTTCTTTAAGCTTATCTCTTATTTCGTCTGCTTTTTTATAGTCTTTTGCCTTTTTCGCAGCCGTACGCTCAGCAACGAGAGCTTCTATCTCAGCATCATTTCCGTCTTCTGCGCTCTTTCTCGTTTCAAATCCGAAAAGGCCGAGAAGCTCGGCATAAACCAAACCCGCTTCCTCAATAAACGCCTTGCTTATAGCGTCAGCGGTAAGCGAGGTGTTGATGATCCTAGCAATCTCAAAAAGTGCCGCAATCGCATCAGCGGTGTTGAAATCGTCGTCCATCGCCTCCACAAGCTGTGCCTTTTTGCCCGCAATCGCTTCAAGGGAAGCTTTCTCTGCGTCACTCATCGGTGAATCAACAGCAGTAGATGCCCTGAATTTAATGTTTTGTTCACAGTTCTGAAGTCTGGCAAGTGCATTCTTCGACTGCTCCAGAATGTCAGCAGAATAATTGATGGGGCTTCTGTAATGAGCAGAAAGCAAAAAGTATCTGATAACCTGATAATCATAAACCTTGGCAACATCTCTCACAGTAAAGAAGTTACCGAGCGATTTAGACATCTTCTTGTTATCGACGTTAATATAACCGTTATGAAGCCAAAAACGTGCAAGCGAGCACCCTGTAGCGCACTCACTCTGCGCTATCTCGTTCTCGTGATGAGGGAAAATAAGGTCCTGGCCGCCGCCGTGTATGTCTATTTCTGTTCCAAGGAACTTGTTGACCATTGCAGAACACTCAATGTGCCAGCCCGGTCTTCCCTGCCCCCAAGGGGACTCCCAAGAAATTTCGCCTTCAAGTTTCTTTGCCTTCCAAAGCGCAAAATCGTAAGGACTCTTTTTATCCTCGTTAACATCAATTCTTGCGCCCGCTTCAAGCGACTCCAAATCCTTGTGCGAAAGCTTACCGTATTCCTTAAAGCTCTCCGTATCAAAATAAACGTCGCCGCCGCGAACATAAGCGTGACCGTTTTCGATAAGTTTTTCAACAATAGCGATAATTTCAGTAATTGTTTCGGTAGCTCTGGGATGGAAAGTAGCCGCCTTAACACCAAGACCTTCCGCATCAATGAAGTACTCTTTAATGTACTTTTCCGCCACTTCCTTAACGGTGGTACCCTCCTCTGCCGCACGTTTAATCAATTTGTCGTCAACGTCGGTAAAGTTCTGTACAAAAACAACCTTATTACCACGGAACTCAAAATAACGCCTGAGCATATCAAAAACTACAAAAACACGTGCGTTACCTATGTGGAAATAGTTGTACACGGTGGGACCGCAAACGTACATTTTCACCGTGTTATCTTTTATTTCGAATTCTTCCTTCTTCAAACTCAAAGAATTATAAAGTTTCATAAAAACCTCGGCAGGCTATTCCCGCCTCTCCTTAACTGTAATAATAAAAACTGCTTATTTATCCGTGGATATGTAACCCCAATACGCTTTGAGGTAATTCCAACCTGAA
>JAFXKQ010000141.1 GCA_017531625.1 Clostridia bacterium
CGAGCTGTTTAATCTTTTTGGAGGCGAGGTACTCGCCTAAGGTGTTGCTGATTTCGGGGGGAGCTACGAGGTAGTGGGAGGGAATGTGCTTGTCACCGTCGTATTCAAGCATGCCCGCATAGAACACTTTGGGGAAACGCTTTCTGTTGAATTCGGAGAAGTTTTCTTCTTCAAAAGCTCTGGACATCTCGATTGAACGGTCACCGCGGAAGTTGAAGAAAATCACGCTGTCGCCGTCTTCTATTGTACCGAGAGGCTTGCCGTCTTCTGCAATAACGAAGGGAGGAAGATCCTGGTCGATCTTGCCGGTTTCCTCACGGTAAGTTTCAACCGCTTCTTTTGCGGAAGCAAACTGTCTGCCTTCACCGAGTACGTGGGTGTTGTAGCCTTCTTCAACCATAGCCCAGTTAGCTTCGTATCTGTCCATGGTGATTCTCATTCTGCCGCCGCCCGAAGCAATTTTTGCATCAAAGCCGTCGCCGTTGAGGGAAGCAAGGAATTCTTCAAAGGGGTTGATGTATTCAAGAGCGCTGGTTTCGCCAACGTCTCTGCCGTCAAGAAGAATGTGTACTCTTACCGTCTTGATGCCTTCTTCCTTAGCACGTTCGATCATTGCACGGAGGTGCGCAATGTTGGAGTGAACGTTGCCGTCGGAGAAAAGACCGAGAAAATGAAGCGTACCGCCATCCTTGATGTTTGCCACGGCGCCCTTCCAAGCGTCGCCTTCAAAAATCTTTTTGCTTTCGATAGCGTTGGATACAAGCTTTGCGCCCTGTGCAAAAACCTGACCTGCGCCCAATGCGTTGTGACCTACTTCGGAGTTACCCATGTCATCGTCGGAGGGGAGACCTACTGCTACTCCGTGAGCCTGAAGAAGAAACTTGGGGTAGTTGGCGTTGAGTTTATCAAGGGTGGGTGTGTTTGCGTTTGCCACAGCGTTGCCTGTTTTGTTGGCGGTTTCGCCGATGCCGTCCATAACAACGACTACAACAGGTCTTTTTTCGCCGTCAAAAATACCTTTGCTCATAACTAATATATTTCTCCTTTTATCATTTAAAATAATCATTTACTTATTATACCTCAAAACTGACCCGATTTCAATAGACTTTTTGCAATAATTGCACGGAGAGCAAGATTTTTCCATCTTTTTTGTTGCTCGGATTTGCACGCTTTTGAAAAAAGGCTCGGGCACACGGGAGAGGTCAATAAGTGGTTGACAAAATAAGGTTTTGTTGCTATACTGTAGAGAGAAATTGAAGTTTTTCACCGTGGCTGCGGTACTAAGCATAGAAAGAGGCTTTAACTTTTATGACCAGAAGAGAAGCAAGAGAGGCGGCGTTTTGCCTTGTGTTTGAAAAGAGCTTTAAAGGCGATGACAGCGGTGAGACGTTGCTTGCCAACGCTACCGAGGCAAGGGAGCTTAAAATAAACGAGTTCGGCAAGGGGCTTTTTGAGGGCACTGTTGAACGTTTTGAGGAGCTTGACTCTTACATTGATGAGGCGCTTATCAGTTGGAAGAAAGACAGGGTTTCCAGAGTGGCTTATGCGGCAATGAGACTTTGTACTTACGAGCTTCTTTATAGCGAGATTGACAGCGAGATTGCCATTAACGAGGCTATTGAGCTTATCAAGAAGTTTGATTCGCCCGAGGCGGCTTCCTACGCTAACGGAGTGCTTGCTACGGTCAACAAGAAGATTAAGACGGTCAAAGAATGATGAGTGCTGAATTTTCTGTAACAGAACTTACAAATTACATCAAAAGCTACATAACGGCTTCGCCGACTCTCGCCCGTGTGAGCGTGAGAGGTGAGGCTTCCAATTGCTCTGCGCCTTCGGGTAAAGGGCATATTTTTTTCACGCTCAAAGACGAGGGCGCGGTGCTCCGTGCGGTCATTTTCAAGAGTGCGGCGGAAAAGCTTGATTTCAAGCTCGAAAACGGAATGACTCTCATTTGTGAGGGAAGAATCTCTGTTTACCCGCAGGGCGGTCAGTACCTGTTGTACGCCGACAAAATCAAGCCCGAGGGCACGGGCGATCTTTACGTGGCGTTTGAGCTTCTTAAAAAGAAGCTTCAAGCGGAAGGGCTTTTTGATTCACGTCACAAGCAACTGCTTCCTAAAACTCCGCTTTCTGTGGGGGTTATCACTTCTGCAACGGGTGCGGCGGTGAGGGACATCATTAACGTGTCGGGAAGACGGTTCCCCTCTGCGAAAATCGTGGTTTACCCTTCGTTGGTTCAGGGCGAGGGGGCGGCGGCAGAGCTTTGTGCGGGGGTGGAGTACTTTAATTACGTTAACCCCGTGGACGTTATCATCATCGGCAGAGGCGGCGGTTCGATTGAAGAACTCTGGGCTTTCAACGATGAGAGGCTTGCGAGGACGATTTTTAAATCTGCCGTGCCTGTGGTGTCAGCGGTGGGACACGAGACGGACTTTACCATCTGCGATTTTGTGGCGGATCTGAGGGCTCCGACTCCCTCTGCGGCGGCTGAGATGGCGCTCCCCGACCGAAGCGACATGCTGAGACGTTTGGGCAACGCGCAAAACCGCATCATAGCCTTGATGACACAAAGGATAAGAGAGGAGCGTAGGGTTCTTGCTTCCCTTGCTTCTGCGGCGGTGCTTCGTTCCCCTACGGCGGCGTTTGATGAGCGCAGACTGCACATTCTCAGGTTGGAGGAACGGCTTGACCGTGCGGTGCAGAACCGTGTTAAACTGGTGAAATACGCTTTTGATTCCAAGCGTGAAAAGCTGTTGTCCTTGGACCCGAACGCGGTTCTTAAACGAGGCTATGCGGCGGTGTTCACGGAGGACGGCAGGGTAGTCAAGAGCGTAAACGAGGTCAAGGACGGCGACGGGCTTGTGCTTAGGGTTGCCGACGGTGAAATCGGAGCAAGAGCAGAAACTAAAAAACAGTACGGAGAGATGAACCATGAGTGATAAGATAAACCAAACAACCGAAAAATCAGAGCTTAGTTTTGAGGAAGCACTTGCACGTCTTGAAAGAGTCGTGCGTGAGCTTGAAGGCGGAAACCAAAACCTTGACCGTTCCCTTGAGCTTTTTGAAGAGGGCAAAGCCTTGGTGAAGCATTGCGAGAACGCTCTTAATCAAGCGGAACAGAGGGTTTTAAAGGTGGTAAAGACGGAAGACGGCAAGACCGCTACGGAGGACTTTTAAGGTGAGAGACGCGCTTAAGGATAAAGAGCTTTTGAGAGTTGCCCTCTCCGAAAATGCGGCGGCGGTGGAGAAGGAGATGGCAAGAATCCTCCGCAGAAGCGGTACTGACCGAAGCGGATACGAAAACCTTGTTGAAGCCATGGAGTACTCGTCTTATGCCGGCGGTAAAAGAATAAGACCCTTTTTGTGTTTGGAGTTTTGCCGTGTGTTTGGCGGGGGAGACAAAGCGCTGGCTTATGCGGCGGCGGTTGAGCTTCTTCACACTTCTTCGCTTATTCACGATGATTTGCCCGCCATGGATGACGACGACATGAGAAGGGGCAAGCCCTCCAATCACAAGGCCTTCGGCGAGGCTACGGCGATTCTTGCGGGCGACGGACTTATGATTCTCTGCTTTGAGGCGGCGGCGTCAAGTCCGTACTGTGACGGCGGGAAGAACGCCCTGGCTACGGCGTTGCTCGCAAAAAACGCAGGGGTTGACGGAATGGTGGGCGGACAGCAAATCGACCTTAACAGCGAGGGCAGGGAGATTGAACTTTCCATGCTCCAAAAAATGCACAGCCTGAAAACGGCGGCTTTGATTTCTGCTTCCTGCGCTCTTGGATGCATAGCCGCAGGCGCCTCCGCAGAAGATACAGAAAACGCTCAAAGCTTTGGCAGAGAGTTGGGGCTGGCGTTCCAGATAAGAGACGACATTCTCGATTGCGAGGGAACCGAGGAGCAGATGGGCAAAACCCTCGGTAAAGATGCAAACGCCGAGAAGAACACTTACGTAAGTCTTATGGGCTTGGAAAAAGCAAAGGCGGAAGCGGAAAAACTTACCGCTTCGGCAATCAACAGACTGACGGCATTACGTCCTTCCTGTGAAGCGGGAGAGACGGCTAAGAGCAGAATTGAGGCGTTATGTCGTTATCTTCTGACCAGAAATAACTGAAAGCCCTTGAAATTGCGAAAAAAATGTGATATATTGAAAGCGTGAGATGGCGCAGTATCCTAGTTGTTTCGTCCGTTTCTGAAAGCGTGCCTAAAAATACGCTAAACGGCATATCGATGAAGCTCCTTGTGCTTGCTTTGTACGCCCAGTTCAGGGTGGGTGCTGGGAGATTGGCTTGGGGGCGACCCGTAACGGCATACGGAATCGACCCTCCTGCCTTGGAGGCTTTCTTTTGTGGCGGAAAGCAAAAAACCTTATCCGCTACAGATTAAAGATTAAACCTATTGCGCGGTGCGATTTTGACGCTGTGGATAGAGTAGCCCGCCTTGAGTGGTTCCGGTGAATAGGGGTTCACATAGCTTGAGCGTAGCTGGCAAGAGCTGTTATTGCCCTTTGAAACCGTCGCTGCAAAAGAGGATAGGAAACGGTAACGGGGCACTGAGGAAATCTCCTAGGCTGTTAGTAATAGGCACAAAATGGATTGCAGTGCGAGCCCACAGGTAATCAAGTCCCGAACGGGGTGACCCTTCGGCGGCGGCTTTAAAGGGAAACCGCTTCATCGGCGACGAGAAGTAGTTGCTCGGGGAAATCCTACTTGACCTTATGCCGCAAAGTTTACGTTTTGTGCCGCCATCAACACTTTTTGTTTTTTATTCATAAATTTGTTTAAATTCAGAACCTTTTGTTTTTTTGTAAGGAGATTTTTGTTTTGGATAAAGAAATTCCCCCGCGACGAAAGTCCAACACCCGTGAGGATAAGAAAAAAGCCAAACAGCGTGCCGCTGTAAAATGGGCGTTTTTTGTTTTAGTTCTTAGTTTTGTTGTTACCGCAACACTTTCTTTTTTGTCGGGCGAAGCGCTTAACGATTTGCCCGTCATCATTGCGTTGATTATCCTTTTGCTGTTTATTGTGGTGGGCATTGTGTTCGACATGATCGGTCTTGCAGTGGCTACGGCGGACATAAAGGTTTTTAATTCCATGGCGGCGAGAAGGGTGAGAAACGGTAAAAAAGCGGTTTCTTTGATCAAAAATGCAGAGAGAGTTTCCAGTATCTGCAACGACGTGGTGGGTGACATTGCCGGCGTTGTTAGCGGTGCTACGAGTGCAACCATTGCAGCGAAGCTCTTTGCGGACTTGAAGGGGAATTTTTGGTTGTCCCTTGCACTTACCTCCCTTGTTGCGGCCCTCATCGTGGGCGGCAAAGCGTTCTGTAAAACCTACGCTATAAAATACAGTAATAAAATCGTTGACATTACTTCTAAGATTCTTTGCGTCTTTTCCTGTGATAAGCGCAAGTGTAAAAAGTCCAAGGACGGGAAAGACGGTAAAGACGACGATTAAATTCCCCCTTGTCCTCTGATAAGAGGGATTTACGAGGAGAAAAATGAGCATTTTAAGCCGTCTTGATTCAACGGCGGAGCTTAAACTTTTGAAAAATGACGAGTTGAAGACACTTGCTGAGGAAATTCGGCAGGTTCTTCTTGATACAGTCATGAAGAACGGCGGGCATCTTGCCTCCAATCTGGGCGTGGTGGAGCTTACCATCGCCCTGCATTCGGTTTTTTCTTCGCCGGAAGATAGGATTATTTGGGACGTAGGTCATCAGAGCTACGTCCATAAGCTTTTGACGGGCCGTTACGGAGAGTTTGGAACTCTGCGTACTTACGGC
>JAFXKQ010000142.1 GCA_017531625.1 Clostridia bacterium
ATGAAAAGAATTATTATCCCTTTATTTTTAATGCTCCTTTTGCTCTCGTCTTGTTCAAGTTCCCCTGTAACCAACAACAGCGATGACGGTTCAAAGGTTGTTTCCTCTGACATCGGTACAGAAAGTGTTCCTGACGAAAGCAGCGAAGATGCTACCGGGGTAAACTCGTACACAGGCATTAACTATAACGGAGACAAGTATTTCCCTCAAGACGACGAAACACTTGCCGAAATTCCGGAAAGCTTCAAGCTTTTGGGTATGACCTTCCTTGACACAGAAGCCTTTGATAACGGCGAAGATTTTGCCGTTATTTCAACCTTAGTTGACGGGCTGGAGGTTTATCAGACACCAAACGGAGAGATTTATGTGAAGTTTGACGAGTCCACCATCTGTAAGGCAGTTAAGCTTTCGTAATCGCATAACATCTAAAACATTAAGGGCGCAGATAGGTTTGAAACAAGCTGATCTGCGCCTTGCTCATTTGATACAAAAAATACGGGGAAATTTGTGCAGTAATTTCGGTTTTATGTATTGACAGCCCCCCTGTTTTGGTTTATAATACATAAATGTATATATCTATCTAATAATGCCCTTTTTGGGGCAGTTAAGGTATTAGCAAATTAAGTTTTGGGGGAATTCCGAATGAACAAAAAGAAGAAAATTGTCAAAAAAGCCGTCTTAATAGGCGTTGTAGTTGCTTTGATTGCAGCAGTTATCGTCTATGTTGTTGCTATGCAGGACGACGCTGTTGAGACCGTTGTTGAAGTACCTGTTTACAATGTTTTCGGCATTACTGACGAGAGCACTACCGAGCAGGACATTATTAACGTCGAGCTTGAAATGAACCGTATCATCATCAGCCGTCTTAACCTTGCGGTCAATTTCTATCTTACCACCGCAGATAAGTATTACCAGATGGTAGACGAAGCTTACGCTATGATGGAAGCTTACACCGCTGCCACCAAGGAAGGTCACGGCTTCAAGTACGAATTCGGCTACAACCCCGACACAGATAAGTTCTTTACATACGAATCCGGTGCGGACGTTGTTACTCCCACCGAGGTCATCACAGAGGACTACATTCTTGACCGTCTTGAAGCAGGTCAGAGCTTTGCAACCAACGCTCCGCAGATAGATATACTTCTTGTAAACGACTATTCCAAGTATTTCGAGCTTGCAAACGCAAACAAGCTTGCGGCTCTTGATACCATTATCGCCAGCGACTCCAAGGCTCTTAAGGACTACGTTCCCCAGATCCTCTTTGATGCCGCTGTTATCAACAACAAAATTTACGGCGTTCCCACAAACGTACCCGTAGGTCAGTACCAGTACATGATTTTTGACAACGCTTACCTTGATAAGTACGGTGAAGACGCCGCTACAATGAAGTCCCTTGAGGACCTTGAGGGTTATCTTGAAACCATCAAGCTCAACGAGACCGACGTAGTTCCGCTTCAGAAGGTAGTAGCAGCGCCCGAACAGCAGTTCCTCTTCACAGAGGGCTTCCCCGCATACGTTAACACCGTAGGCGAAGTTGTTCCCACCTACTACAACAGCACAGCTCCCGGTAAGATGGCTGACTTCATCAACTACTACGCACTCATCGCTAAGTACCGCACCCTTGGCTTCCTTCCCGAGGAAGGTCAGGAGAACGCTGACTTTGCGGTAAGCTTCTTTACCGGCACCGTCGATGAGCTTAAAGCTTACGAAGAAGAAACGGGTAAGAGCTTCAGCTACAACGTTTACGCAAAGCCCGTTGCTACCAACGACAATGCGCTCCGTTCCATTTTCTGCGTTTCCGCTACCTGTAACACTCCCATCCCCGCCACAAGCTTTATCGAGCTCATCACCACCGACGCTCAGGCAAAGAACGTGTTCCTCTACGGCGCAGAAGGCATCAACTACATTACCAACGCAGACGGTACTGTAAAGTACGTTGAAGCTACCGCACTCAACGCAGGTAACACCTACGTTATGGAGAACATTTACACAGGTAACACTCTCCTCGCTTACACTTACGAGGGCGGCAATGCCGATTACGCTAAGAACGCTATGAACCACAACCGTGACCTCGTTTCTTCCAGACTCCTCGGCTTTGAGTACACCGCAGGCAAGATTTACGGCAGTAACAAGACCGAAGACGGCAAGACCGTCGCAGTGGCAGAACCCGATTACATCGCACTCCTTACCGAAATCGGCAACGAGCTGTTCCCCACCTACCTCGACGGTACAGCGGGCGAACTTGATTACGAAGCATTCGCTTTGGAAGCAAAGGCCACAGTTGAAGAAAACATCCGTGCTAAGCTCGCTAAGGAATACGAAGCTAACTACAAGGCAGAGCTTCTTGCGTCCTACAAGGAAGCACTCGCAGCAGACGCTGAAAAGATGACCGCTTTCCAGACTCAGGCAGCTGCACAGGTTGATACAGAAATCAAGACAGCTCTCACAAAGGCTCTTACAGAGTCACTCACCGCTTTCTACAAGGAAGAGCTTGGTGAAGAAGCTACTGAAGAAGAAATTGCAGCAGCAGTTACCGCAGAGCTTACAGACGAGCGTCTTACAGAGGAAAAGAACGCACTCTACACAGAAGAAAAGCTTGCAGAAATGGTTGAGAAGAAGGTTGAATCCCTCATTTCTTCCGAAGCTTCCACCCTCCTCAGCGAAGAGGTTAAGTCCGAAGCTTACGCAGCAAAGCTTGCAGCCCTCACCGCTTCCGCAGAATTTGAGGCAGACTTCGCTCTCCACCTTGAAAGCGACTACGAAGCAGAGTTCGAAGCAGAGCTTATGGACGCCATCAAAAAGAAGCTTGAAGACAAGGGCCTTGAAGTTGAAACCAAGATTAACGAGGCACTCCTTGCTCTTACAGAAAAGTACAAGACAGACAACTCTTCCGCGCTCGGACTTTCCGACGAAGACCTTGCAGGCAAGCTTGACGATTACGCAACCATTAACGACTGCATCACAAACGGCCTTGCAGAACAGTACTACGCACTCAAGGGCCTTCCCGAATCCATGAAGGGTTAATCAAGGTTAATCGGCAGTTAGACCGGTTAAATAAGTTAATAAGTAACTTTACGGGGGTGGGGCTAAGTTCCCGCCCCCTTCGTTTAAGCAAGTTTAATAAGCAAGTTTAAACGGCTTAAAGCGACTCGGTTTAAACGTTAAAAGGAGGAATTGATTTTGTTTGTAAACGCCATTGAAAAGGTCGGCGGTTTCACCCGTCCCCTGCTTTACATTTCACGCACCTACAAGAGTACCGTGGTGCACCCCGGCTCCCTCACAATGTTCTTTGTCAACGAGGAAGGCTGTGCCGTTACAAACCGTGCCACGGCAGAAGTGATTCTCTCCTCCCAAAACACCAACTCAAAGTACAACGCCTTTAAACAATCTAAGGCACAGCTTAAAACCGAAGGCACCCTCAAAGCCCCCGTCCTTAAAAGACTTGAAGCAGAGTACGGCTACAGGGAAGGCACGGTGGTCAACCTTAAATGCCACTTTGTCGGCTGTGTCGCTCCGATTAAGGAAATCACCTGCCACGTGAGCAAAAAATACGACCTTGCAATCATCAAATTCAAGGACTACGAGCAAACGGCTTATAAGGGCTTTGCGTTCTTCCCCGCCGAAGGCTCCGAAGCAAAGCCGGGCAAATTCCTCTGCCGTCTCGGTTACCCCTTCCCCGAATTCAGTAACTTTATCTACAACGGACTCAATGACGACATTGAATGGGGCGACCTGCGGAACATTTCCGCCCCCCGCTTCCCCCTGGAAGGGATGCTCACCCGTATCCTCATGGGCGACGAAGGACTTTTCGGCTTTGAAATGAGCAACACCGTCTTCAGAGGTCAGTGCGGAGGCCCCGTCTTTGACGAGGACGGCACGGTACACGGAATGATTTTCAACACCCGAAACCTCAACACGGGTTTTGAAGTTTCCACAAACACGGGGAAAAAGGAATGCCTCTACCCCGTCAGCCATTGCATCAGCGCAAAAACCATTAAGGAGTTTTTAAAGTCCAACAACGTCAAGTACTACGAAAAGTAAAATACTAAAAGCAAAAAAGTAAAAAGCTCAACAATTAAACGGCTTTTAGAAACTCTTTTTGAGTTTTTAACAGCCGTTTTTCCTTACTGACCCGCAAACTGCCAAGCGCACAAAATTTTCCAAACCCCTTGACACAAAAAATCAAAAGTGCTATAATTTTTTTCAGTTAATCGAATAATCTGTATCCTTATGAGGGAGTAGTTTCGTCAGGTTCGGTCAGTTAAGTGTCCGTTTTTCCTTACGGGGTGAATCAACAGCTTGTCGGCGTTGTGCCGTCTGGTTCATCATTAAAGAGCAAGACTCATGTACCGTTGAGTATATGAGTTTTTTTGTTATGAACAACTCCATTCGGTCAATAATACCATTACAGTTATTTCATTATCCACGCAATCATTTAAGCGTTTTAAACACTTAAAAGTAAATTCTTTTCTGAAAGGACATACAGCTTATGAAAGAGTACTTAAGTGACGTTTCAAAGGTTTACAGCGAATTGAAGTCGGGCGAAAACGGCATCAGTTCCGCCGAGGCCTCCGCCCGTCTTGAGAAGAACGGCGCAAACAAGCTTGTGGAAGCAAAGCGTGACGGAATAATAAAACGCTTCTTCAAACAGCTTTGCGACCCCATGACCTTGATTCTTCTTGCGGCGGCTTTGATTTCGGGCATCATGGCAGTTTATGCGGACGAATCCTTTGCAGACGTAATCATCATTCTCGCCGTTGTCATCATCAACGCCATTCTCGGCGTTTTTCAGGAGAGCAAGGCGGAGAAAGCCATTGCCGCTTTGCAGGAAATGACCGCCGCCACCTCAAAGGTCATCCGTGACGGCGTGCAGATTTTTGTTAAAACGGAAGACCTCGTTGTGGGCGACGTAATCGTTCTCGAAGCGGGCGATGCGGTTCCCGCCGATGCAAGAATCACCTTTTCATCAAGCATGAAGGTGGAAGAAGCCGCACTCACGGGCGAGTCTGTTGCGGTTTCCAAACATTCTGACGTTCTCGAAGCAGAAAACGGCAAGGACGTTCCCCTGGGCGACCGCAAAAACATGGTTTACATGGGAAGCACCGTGGTTTACGGCAGAGGCAGAGCAGTGGTTACTGCCACGGGCATGGAAACCGAAATGGGCAAAATCGCCACCGCACTTTCCAGCGCCATTGACGGCGACACTCCCCTTCAGAAGAAACTCGACCAGCTCAGCAAAATTCTGAGCTTCCTCGTTATCGGAATCTGCGTTATCATCTTTGGCGTAAACCTGCTCCGTGACGGCACGGGTAAACTTCTTGACACCTTTATGGTTGCGGTAAGCCTTGCTGTTGCGGCGATTCCCGAAGGACTTGCCACAGTAGTTACGATAGTGCTCTCCATGGGCGTTACCAAGATGTCAAAGCGTAATGCGGTCATCCGCAAGCTCACCGCTGTTGAAACCCTCGGTTGCGCACAAATCATCTGTTCCGACAAGACGGGTACCCTTACCCAAAACAAAATGACGGTTGTGGATTACAGAGGCAGCGACGAAAAGCTTCTCGCCACAGCAATGGCACTTTGCAGCGATGCAATTCTCAATTCCGAAATGAACGCAGAGGGCGAGCCCACGGAATGCGCCCTCGTGAATTACGCATACAAACTTGGGCTCCACAAGGGCGAAACCGAAAAAACGCTCCCCCGTGTGGGTGAAGCCCCCTTCGACTCCATGCGTAAAATGATGAGCACGGTACACGCCGACGGTAACGCCTTTATCCAGTTCACCAAGGGCGCACCTGACGTTGTTCTCAGCCGTTGTTCGACCGCCCTCGTTGACGGGAAAGAAGTTCCCATGACCGAGGAAATTAAAAAGCAAATCCTCGCAGAAAACAAGGCAATGGCAGATAAGGCATTACGTGTTCTCTGCGCCGCAAAACGTTCCCACAGCTCCAAGCCCGCCTCCTTTGAACCCGAAGCGCTGGAAACCGACCTTTGCTACGTAGGACTTACGGGAATGATCGACCCCGTCCGCCCCGAGGTAAAGGACGCAATCGTAGAATGTAAAAGCGCAGGCATCCGCCCCATCATGATTACGGGCGACCACAAGGACACAGCCGTTGCAATCGCTCTGGAGCTTGGCATAATCAGCTCCGCCGCAGAAGCAATCACCGGTGCGGAGCTTGACGAAATCTCCGACAAGGATTTTGAGTCAAAAATCGAAACCTTCTCCGTTTACGCACGTGTTCAGCCCGAGCACAAGGTTCGAATCGTCAACGCTTGGCGTGCAAAGGGTAAAATCGCCGCAATGACAGGGGACGGCGTTAATGACGCACCCTCCATCAAGAGCGCAGACATCGGCGTAGGCATGGGCATCACGGGAACGGACGTTACAAAGAACGTGGCAGACATGGTTCTTGCCGACGACAACTTTGCCACCATCGTTTCCGCAATAGAGGAAGGCAGACGCATCTACGACAACATCCGTAAGGCCATCCAGTTCCTCCTCTCCTCCAACCTTTCGGAGGTAGTGGCAATCTTCGTCGCTACCCTCATGGGCTTTACGATTCTTCACCCCGTTCACCTGCTTTGGATAAACCTCATAACAGACTGCTTCCCCGCACTCTCCCTGGGCATGGAAAAGGCGGATAAGGACGTTATGAAACAGCCCCCCAGAGATTCCAACGACGGCATCTTTGCAGGCGGAATGGGAGTGGACATTGCCATTCAGGGACTCGTTGTTGCATTGATTACCCTCGCCGCTTACTTCATCGGCGCAGGCTACAGCTTCTCCGCCGCGGAAGAACTCGCTTCAAAAGGTACCACCATGGCGTTTATAGCACTTTCCTCGGCTGAAGTGTTCCATTCCTTCAACATGCGTTCACGCCGTCAGTCCATTTTCACCCTCAAAAAGCAGAACGCTTTCCTCTGGGGCGCAGGACTCCTCTCCTTGGTTTGCACAGTTGCGGTTGTGTTCATTCCGCCCCTCAGAAGCGCATTCAAGTTTACTGCAATCAGCCTCGCTGATTTCGGAATCGCCATGGCAATCGCCTTCGCAATCATCCCCGTTGTGGAGATAACCAAATTCATTCAGAGAAAGCTTAAAAAGTAAATTTTCTTTTCAAGGCTTCCGCCCAAACAGTCAAATCGGAAGCCTTCGGCAAAAACTTAAACCGAAACAATCAACTCCCTTTAATCACGGAAGTAAGGTAAAGGACAGTTCTATGATAATCGATTTCCACACCCACATTTTTCCCGATGCACTTGCACCGAGAGCGCTCGAATCCCTCGTTAACAACATTAGAGTCCACAACCCGCAGACCCTGCTGAAACGAAACACTCTGGCAAATCCCGCCACGGACCTGACCCTTGCCGACACCTTGAGGAAGATGGACAAAAACGGTGTTGACATTTCGGTAGTCCAGCCCGTGATTACCAAACCCTCCCAAACCGTTAAACTAAACGAGTTTGCGTCTAAGATAATGGAGGAGAACAAAGGGCGCATCGTGTCCTTTGGCGGCATTCATCCGCAGAGCGACGATTGGAAAAGGGACATTGACTTTGTCTGTTCACTCGGACTAAAGGGCTTGAAGTTCCACGCAGAGTACCAGGGGTTTGTGGTGGACGCACCCGAAATGCTGAGGATTTACGACTACGCCTTCAGTAAAGGACTCATCATCCTTCACCATGCGGGCGCAGATTTGGGGATGCCAAAGCCCTACAAATCCAGCCCCGCACAGTTTGCCCGCATCGCAAAGGAGCTTAAGGGCGGCGTAACGGTGGCGGCGCACTTCGGCGGTCACGAGCAATGGGACGAGGTGGAAAAGTACATTGTGGGCACTGACGTTTTCATTGATACCTCAATGGGCTTTGAGTACTACTCTGAGGAACAGTTTTTGCGCATTGTGAGAGCGCACGGAGCAGACAAGGTACTCTTCGCCACGGACTGCCCCTGGAGCAACGCCGAGCAGGAAATCAAGGCACTCAAAGGCACTCCCCTTACCCCCGAAGAAAAGGAAATGATTTTTTCCGCCAATGCGAAAAAGCTTTTGAAAATCTAAACTTAACAGCAAGAGGGGCTGAAGAAACTCGTTCTGAGTTTTTTCAGCCCCTTCTTAATTTCACCGCGTTTCCGCCTTAATTTCACTTCAGTTCCGTAAACGGCAACCGCAAAAGCTCAAAAAAGCCTCAGCTCCGCCAAAAGAGCCGTACCGTAGGGCGCCCTTGACAAAGGTAATAAAAAATAGTATCATTGCTTAAATGGTTTAACTCCGTTGATTTACGGAAAAGAGCAAAATCCCAAAACCAAAACCAAAAACAAAAGAGAAAAGCGAGCTAATAAAATGGAACAAAAACGAAAG
>JAFXKQ010000143.1 GCA_017531625.1 Clostridia bacterium
ATACGTGACAATCTCGCTACAACAACGGAAGAAAACATGATTTGCGGTACTCTCGCAATGGGCCGTGAGTTGGGGCTAAAAAACGTAAAAAAAGTGCTTCTTCTTACTTCTCTTTATCACATGAAGCGCAGCAAGCTCATTGCCGACCTTTGGCTTCCGCCTTACATGGAAAGCGTATGCACCCCTGCATACGGTTACATTTCCGTTGATGACTGGGACAGCGATCCCGAAAAAAAGCGTAAGACCATTCGTGAAGTGAGTATGACCCGTTTGCTTATTGAAGATGGGTTTATTAAAGACTTTGAAGTTTAATTTGTTTTTTGGAGGTAAAATTTTATGGTTGTTATCAGAAGCGAACGCCCCGAAGATTACGAAGTAATCAGTCAGATCCACGACAGTGCTTTCGGTCACGATTGGGAGAGCAAGCTCATTCTTAATCTCAGAAAGGAAGAGGGCTTTGACAAGGAGCTTTCCCTTGTTACTGAGGTTGACGGCAAGGTTGTCGGCCACATTCTTTTTAATCACGTTACCATTGAATCTCCCGTTAGCAGTCATAAGGCGTTGATTCTTGCGCCCCTCGCTGTTTTCAAGGAATACCGCAATCTCAAAGCAGGCACTAAGCTTGTTGAAGAAGGCATCAGAATTGCCAAAGAACGCGGTGAAAAAATCATGCTCGTTTACGGTCACTTGTTCTATGAACGTTTTGGTTTCGTTACTGCTCACGACCGTGGCATTTTCAGACCCAACCCCATGAAGAACGAAGTTGTAAGATTGCTTGAACTTGAACCCGGTGCCGCTGACGGCGTAATGGGCGTTATCAAGTACCCCAAGTCCTTCCGTCCTCTGATCGAAGAATGGTACGTTGACTAATCTCTGATGAACATAAGAGAAACTCAACGCTACTTTATGCGTGACTACGTTCGAGAGGGCGCAGTTGCGGTGGATTTCACCATGGGTAACGGGCACGACACACTTTGGCTTTCCGAGGCTGTGGGCGAAAAGGGAAAGGTTTATGCCTTCGACATTCAAACTCAGGCAAGGGACAACACTTCCGCTTTGTTGGAAAGCAAAGGCGTTCCTAAAAATTACACTCTGATTTTAGATTCACATGACAAGGTGAAGAACTATGTTACCGAGGGCATCGACGTGGGAGTTTTTAATTTTGGTTTTCTCCCCGGCGGTGACAAGAACATTACCACCAAGCGTGAAACCAGCCTTGCGGCAGTTGAGGCGGCGGTACAGTTGTTGAATGACAACGGCGCTTTGCTTATAGCAATTTACCCCGGGCATGAAGAGGGTAGGATTGAAGGCGAGTTGATAGAAGAACAGCTTTCAAGGCTTGACGTTTTCGGTTACACGGTGGCAAAGTTCAGACTTGTAAATGCAAGTACAGCCCCTTATTTCTTTATCGTGGAGCACAATCCCAAGAATTGAAAACCGTGTTCTGTTGAATTTGATTTCGGCAAAAAAGAGGTTGATCGTAAGGTTAACCTCTTTTGAATAGTTGTTTTTTGTGGTCTTGTTTGAAAAATGATCTCCCTGTGTTTGCGTTAAAAACTTAATAACGAGGAATTTGTAATGAAGAATGTTGGATACTATAACGGGATAATAAAACCTTTGGAGGAGCTGGCTGTGCCCGCTCTTGACCGTGCTGTTTATTTCGGCGACGGGGTTTATGACGCTGTGTTCGTTTCGGGCGGAGTGATGTTTACTCTTGATTTGCACATTGACAGGCTTTACAACAGTTGTAAGTTGCTTGAAATCCCCTTTGAAATGGACAGAGGACTTCTTGTTGATGAGATAAAAAGAACTCTTGCACAGTTTGACGGCGGCGATGCTTTGCTGTACATTCAAATCTCCAGGGGGACAGCTTCGAGAGCTCACGAGTTCCCCAAAAACGGTGAAACCCCAAACCTTTTGATGATGATAAAGCCGATTTCCGTTTTACCTCGCGGAAGCAAGATAAAGCTTTTGACCGTGGAGGATACGAGGTTTTTCCATTGTAACATAAAAACCATTAATCTTTTGCCCAACGTATTTGCCGCTCAACGTGCGAAGGAGGGCGGTTGTACGGAAGCTGTGTTTCATCGCGGCGAGCGTGTTACGGAATGTGCACACAGCGCCTTGTTGATGATTAAGGACGGAGTTCTCGTTGCACCTCCGCTTGACGAGCTGGTGCTTCCCAGCATAACAAGGGCAATTATCTTTAAACTTTGCGAAGAGAACGGCATTAAAACCGAGGTAAGAGCCTTTACGGTGGAAGAAATGATGGACGCCGATGAGGTTTTGGTTTGCAGTACAACCAAGCATCTGGTAAGTGCGAAAGAAATCGACGGAAAAGCTGTCGGCGGTAAGAACAAGGTTTTGCTTGAAAAGCTTACAGAGCTTTTCTTCCGTAAGCTTGAAAACGAGATCCATGAAGGAGAAACTGCAGAATGAACAAAAAAGCTCCCGATTACGGACTGAGGATCGGCAAGCTTAAAAGCGGTCCTTTAAACAAGATAAGCGACGTCAAGGGGGTAAAAGTCGGACATTACACCTTGGATGACGGCTACAACAACACGGGTGTAACGGTTATTATGCCCACAGAGGAAAACGTTTTTATAAACAAGCTTCCTTGTGCTGCTTATGTTTTAAACGGTTTCGGCAAAACCGCCGGAACGATTCAAATTGAGGAGCTTGGAACCCTTGAAAGTCCTGTCGCCCTCACCTCAACCCTAAACGTGGGACTGGTAACCGAAGGGATGGTTCAGTACACCTTGGGGCGGTGTAAAGCGGAGGGCGAGGAGGTTCCCACCTCGGTTAATTCTTTGGTGCTTGAATGCAATGACGGCAGAATAAATCACAGCGACAAACGAGGAGTTTTGCCCGGGGACGTTTTTACCGCAATAGAAAATGCCACGGCAGATTTTTCTGAAGGTGACGTTGGCGGCGGCAGGGGAATGATCTGTCACGGGTTAAAGGGCGGAATCGGCTCGTCCTCAAGGCTTGTAAAGCTCGGTGATGAAAATTACACGGTTGGAGTTCTGGTTCAGACCAATTACGGTGCTTTGAACGACCTTATTGTAAACGGAGAGGCTGTTGGCGGAAAAATAGCAAAAAGCATCAGCAGTGACGAAAGCGAAAAAGGTTCTGTTATTGTGGTCGTTGCTACTGACATACCTTTAAGTTCACGCCAGCTTAAAAGGGTGATAAAGCGTGCGTCTGTGGGACTTGCACGTTGCGGTTCTTACATTGGGCACGGAAGCGGAGAAGTGTTTGTAGGTTTTTCTACCGCTTACAGCTTAAAGCGTGACTCGAAGGAATGCTTTTGTGACATCCGTATACTGAACGAGGATAAAATGAACGGGGTATTCAGAGCCGTGGCAGAGGCAACAGAAGAGGCGGTGCTGAATTCCATGCTGTGCGCCGAGTCGAAAATTGCGATAAATGGTGAAAGAATCCACAGCCTAGCGGAGTATGCCCATTTGTTTGAACAGTAACCCCTGTTTGCGTCATTAAAGAATAAAAGTTAAAAAGCAAAGACCGAGTTTCTGCACTAAAAGTTTGCAGCAACTCGGTCTTAAAATTTTTTTGGTTTTAAATCTTGGCTGTGATTTCAAAGCTACCGGAAACCGCACCTAAAACCGCGGTGTTTCCCGCAAGACTTGAAACTGCTATTCCGTCCGCACTCTTAGTGAGTTGCGACAGAGATTTTCCGTTAACCGTGACGGATTCCAAGTCGGTTGCAGGAAGGGTAATCTTTGCCGTAGTGTTTGAGGGAACGGTAATGCTGTACTTCCAAAGTTCTCCCTCAAACTCGGACTGCGCCGTGATCAAGCCGTAAGCTGAGTCGTAGGACGCTTTTGCCGCAAGCCTTCTGTCGGGCTTTGGAGTAAAGTTTATCTGCTTGAAAGCGGGAATCTTTTCATCAGGAGCGATTCCTGCCATTGTTTCAAACATCCATGCAGCCACTGCGCCGTAAGCGTAATGATTGAATGAGTTCATTCCCACGTCGCCGAATCCGTCTTTAAGGGTGTAGGAATTCCAACGTTCCCAAATCGTGGTTGCGCCCTGGTCAACGGAGTAGAGCCATGATGGGTTATCATGCTGTAAGAGAAGGTAGTAAGCTAAATCGTTTCTGCCGATTTTTGTCAGGGTGGGAAGAAGGATGGCTGTTCCTAAAAATCCCGTTTGAAGCTTGTTTCCGTTCCTTTCTATGTTGTCGGTGAGTTGTTTGGATACGTTCTTAAACGATTCTTGGTCGGGGAGTAGGTCAAGGTAGAGGGCGTAAGCACAAACCGACTGTTCTCCTCTGCAAAGGGTCTTGTTTTCCGTAAGGTATTTGGTAATAAACAGCTGTTTTTCTTTCTCGTAAAGGGCGCGGTACTTCTCTGCGTCTGAAGCTTTTCCGATGATGGCAGCCATTTCTGAGAGCAGAAGTGCATCCCAGGCGTAGAATGCGATGCCCAGCATTTCCTTTACGCCTTCGTCATTGCTTTCGTAAGCAAGCCAGTCGCCGTAGATGGGCTTGGGTCCGATTCCGTTTGTAGTGGAGAGAAATCCGTCTACGTAGAGCACCATGGAATCCCAGCTGTCGGTGATGATGCTCTTGTCGCCGTAAAGTGTGTAAAGCAGGCGAGGGATGATAACCCCTGCATCTGCCCAACCCGTAGCGCCCCAACCGCCGCCGTAGTAGCGTCCTGTTGGCGAAGTGCCGGGGTATGCGCCGTTTTCGTGTTGGCTGTCACGCATGTCAAACATAAATTTGCTGAGGAAGCTCTTTGAAAAGGCAAGGTAACAGCCTGCCTTGGCAAAAATCTGAGTGTCTGCTGTCCAACCTTGACGTTCGTCTCTCTGAGGGCAGTCAGTGGGTACGCTCAGGTAGTTTGAGTACTGACCCCAACGAATGTTGCTGATAAGTTGGTTTATGGATGCATCGGACGTGGTAAGCTCTCCGGTTTCCTTTTCTACAGAGGTGATGACCTGTCCTGTGATGCCGGACAAAGTAACGCTCTTGTCAACACTAATTTCAATGTAACGGAAGCCGTAAAAGCTGAAGATGGGGGAGTAGGTTTCTGTGCCTTCACCCGAAAGTACGTACTTTGTTAAGGCTTTTGCACTTCTGTAGTTTAGGTTGTAGATGGAGCCTTCAGGTCCGTCGTTCCCACGTGATTTGTCTCCGTTGTTGTCGTTTAGCATCTCTCCGTGTCTCACGGTAAGATTTGTTCCGCGTTCTCCTTTTATCGAGAAGGACTCTCTTCCCGAGAAGTTCTGACCGAAGTCGACCAAAGCTTTTTCACCGGGATTAAGGACAAAACTTTCTCCGTCCACTGTACTCACGACGTTTATTTTACCGTACTGATTCTCGTCAGCGTTAACGGCACCGGAATAAACGGTGATGCTTTTAGCTTTTAATTCCAGATCCTTTCTGTTTACGATGGGAGAACCCTTCCACGCGCAGATAACTCCGTTAAAGCGTTTGTTCTCTTTTGCGAAGCTCCAACCGCTGTCATCGAAAGATGCGCTGTTCCAAAGAGAATCAATGCGTGCATCGTAGGTTTCTCCGCTGAAAATGTCCGCATCAACAACGGGAGAAGCCATCTCCGATTTCCAAGTTTCATCTGTGTCAATGACCTCAGAAGAGCCGTCGCTGTATTTGAGTATGAGCTTTGAAATAAAAGCGTCTTCTTCGTAGTACTGCGAAACAGAACCGTCGCTCCACCATCCGTGGGAAACAATGGCGGTAAGAACGTTAGTCTTGTTTTCAACAAGCATTTCCGTAACGTCGTAACTGTTGTAAAAACGGCGTTTTCTCGTCTCGGTAAATCCGGGCTTCAGTTCGTCATAAACCGTCAAACCGTTTTGCGCCTTTTTACCCACACGCTCACCGTTGAGGTAAGCCTCGTACACTCCGAGTCCGGAGGTGTAAAGAGTTGCTTCAACCAAGCCTTTTTTGATGCTGAGCGCCTTGCGGAAAACGGGAAGCCCTTTGCCTTCGGAACTGATGTAAACAAGCTCGCAGTTTCCGTGGAAAGAACCGACCTTCAGTCTTCCGTCGGTGACAGAATAAAGAGGAGAGCCACGGAATCCAACGCTGTCTTTGGCGAAGTCTTTTTTGTAGATTTCTCTACCGTTACCGTCGGTAATTAAAATGTCTGCAAAGCTTGCAATGGCTGTGTAGGAGGGGGCAGGCCCGCACTGCCTGAATCCGATGTTGTAAAGAGGAATTTCTTTATCGTGAAAGTACTCGTGAACCAAAGTAAGGGATGCTAAATCTTTACCGAGATAAGTTCGCACCGATTTGCCGTCAACTTCGATTCTTTCAAAGATAACTTTCCCTTTAACCTCTTCTGCTCCCAATCCAACGGCATCGGTAACATCAGCTTCGGAAATTTCGTTTGACGACCATTCATAGGATTCTTTAATTTGGGGTTTCAGTAAAAGTCTGCCGTCTTTTTCGGCTGAAATCTGCCATACAAAGTAAGAGCCTTTGTCTTTCATGCCGAAGCAAAAGCCCATGTTTGCACGTTCGATGGTAAAGTTAAAGTCGATGGTGTACTTTGTGTCCTTGCTGATGACTGCCCAATCGTATGAAATCCATTTTGCGTTACCGAAGGGAGATTCCTTAGGCAGCCCCGTCTTAAAACTTGCGGTGTCTGATTTGAAGGAGCATCCATCTTTGCCCCAAACGGTAACACACCATTCGTACTTGGTTGACGGCTCAAGTGCTTTTCCGTCATAAACAACGCCGACAGAGACGCCGCTTTCGACTTTACCGCTGTCCCAAAGGGGTTCGTCCCCTTTAAATACTTTTATTTCGTAAGCGCTTTGAAGCCATGCCTTGGTGTTTGCCTTGGTTTTCCAACTGAACACGGGTTTTTCGCTGTCTATTCCTTGCGGATTGACAAGGTCATCTGTGAGCATTCCGTAAATGACAGCGTTTGTTGCGAAATCTGAACTTTTCATTTAAAACTCCTCGTTAAGATGATCTTCAAGAAAATCTTTTCTGTAATTTACACCGAAAAAATCTGCAAGCTCTACCATTTCCGAGGGCTTTATTGTGTTCAACCTCGGCAGGTGTGCTGTGAGCATAAAAATTTGCGCTGCCTTTTCCGCTGTTTCGATGAGTCCGAACGCCTCATCAAGGCTTTTTCCTGCGCCGTAGATGCCATGCATGCCCCAAACTACAAGACGGAACTCCTCCATTTTCTTTGCTGTTGCTCTGCCGATTTCTTCCGTGCCGCAGAGCATCCAAGGCAAGACACCGATGCCGTCAGGGAATACCACAATGCATTCCGTACACATTTCCCAAAGGCTGTAGGTGAATTTCTTTTCGTCAAGCTCATGCACGTAGTTCATGGCTAAAATGTGGGTGGGGTGTGAGTGCATAACAACTCTGTTTTCGGGGTCAACTTTCAACCTTGCGCTGTGGCTCATCAGGTGAGCCGGAAGCTCGCTTGTGAATTTTCCCCCGTCTTTGTAGCCCCAAAGAAGTTCTGCTTCCGTTCCGTTTTCTGCGATGCGGATAATACCTAAATTGGTTTCTGGGTCAGTCTCTACGTTCTTGAAGTATTTGCCTGTTCCTGTGACAATAAAGCATTATTACTTCAGTTCAGAAGCATCAAATCCCAGGGGGAT
>JAFXKQ010000144.1 GCA_017531625.1 Clostridia bacterium
GGTGAAGGTACTACTGAGTATAAAGTTGACGGCGACAAGCTGGTTTTGATTGCAGAGAATTACACCATGGAGTTTGTCAGAAAGAGCAAGTAAGTTTTACGGATTATAGACTGTGATTTCATAAACGGTCTGAGCCACGGGTTTCCGTGGCTTTGTTTTTTTCCGTGAACACAAAAAACAGCCCCTCTCAACGTTTTGCGGTGAGAGGGGCTTTGGTTATGAAGCCCAAAGACTGCGCTTTGAACTCTTAGTTCTAAATTTACGCCTTGCCGTTGCAGCCGAGAACGTCAACGAGCTTGTGTCTAACAAGTTCCTTGATGTTTGCTCTTGCGGGCTTAAGGTACTGACGAGGATCGAAATGATCGGGATGCTCGTTGAAGTACTTACGGATGGAAGCGGTCATAGCGAGTCTGAGGTCGCTGTCGATGTTGATCTTGCAAACTGCCATGGATGCTGCCTGACGGAGCATAGGTTCGGGAATGCCGATTGCGTCGGGCATCTTACCGCCGTTAGCGTTGATCATTTCAACAAACTCGGGAATAACAGAGGAAGCACCGTGAAGTACGATGGGGAAGCCGGGAAGCTTTGCAGAAATCTTTTCAAGAATGTCAAATCTGAGCTGGGGCTTCTGGCCGGGCTTAAACTTGTAAGCGCCGTGGCTGGTGCCGATTGCGATCGCGAGAGAGTCAACGCCTGTTCTCTCAACAAACTCGATAACCTGATCGGGATCTGTGTAAGCAGCGTCTGCATCAGATACGTTAACTGCGTCTTCAATACCTGCAAGACGGCCAAGTTCGCCTTCAACAACAACGCCCTTATCGTGTGCGTACTCAACTACCTTCTTGGTGAGCGCGATGTTCTCTTCGAAATCGTGGTGAGAACCATCGATCATAACGGAGGTGAAACCGCCGTCGATACAAGACTTACAAAGCTCAAATGTGTCGCCGTGGTCGAGGTGAACGCAGATGGGAAGACCTGTGTCTTCAATAGCAGCTTCGATAAGCTTCATAAGGTAAACGTGCTTAGCGTAGTTGCGTGCGCCTGCGGAAACCTGAAGGATAAGAGGTGCGTTTTCTTCCTTAGCAGCCTCGGTAATACCCTGGATGATCTCCATGTTGTTTACGTTGAATGCGCCGATAGCGTAACCGCCTTCATAGGCTTTTTTAAACATTTCTTTTGAAGTAACGAGTGGCATAGTAAAAATCTCCCTTTCCTTTTAAACTTCGGTCTATTTTAGCATTGTTCGTGCTGAAAGTCAATAGACTGCGTGGAACTTTTCCCTCGTAACTCAAAATATTTTGGAAAATGCTGTAATTCAAAATAAAATTGAGTTACTCTAAAAATCGTCTTGCAATTATTTGTAACGAGTGTTATAATCCGTTTGTGTGGTTTTAGAGAAAGAGTTGTTTATTTTTTTGCTTTTTCGGGGCACACTTTTAATTGTTGAAATGCAGAGAAAAGAGGTTTTATTTTGAAAAGCGTTTACTTAAAAGTTTTAGCATCGGTTTTGGCACTGCTCATGGTTATGACAGCTGTCAGCGCCTGCACTCCCATTGAGGTACCCTCTGAAATCAGCGGAGAGAGTTCGGAGCTTTCGGCGTCCGAGTCCGGTGAAGAGAGCTCACGGCAGGGGACGGGTGAAGATTCTTCTGCTGTCGGTACAGAATCCACGGCTGACACAAGTGTTTCCGAAAGCTCTGAGGTTTCAGTAGAAACAACTGAGTCTGAGGACGGTTCGGAGGCTGTTTCCGAGGACAGCTCTGTTGAGGACAGTTCTGTCGAGGTTTCCGAGCCGGAGTCTTCCGATTCCGTTTCCGATGAAAGCTCCGAGTCGGAGTATTCTGCTCCCGACATCAACACGGGCGAGTTCTTCCCGCCTGCTGAGGGGAAGGCAGTAGCTTTTACCTTTGATGACGGCCCGTCCTACATTACGGATAAAATTCTCGATTACTGCGAAGAAAAGGGGATAAAGGTTACCTTCTTCGTTGTGGGTAACCGTGTAGGACCCGAAAACGGTGCAAGAATTCAACGTGCCGTTTCCTTAGGCTGTGAGGTAGGTAATCACTCTTACGACCATCCGTCTTATACAAGCATGTCTTCTTCTGCCGTGCTTAATGATCAGATCGGAAGAACTAACAGCATTATTGAAAAATACGCCGGCGCTTGCCCCACGCTCATGCGTCCCCCTTACGGTAATTACACAAAGGACCTTGCGGCAAAGGCTGGAATGAACGTGATTATGTGGAGCGTTGACACCCTTGACTGGTCTTACAGAAACACGGAAAAAATCGTTGAACACAGTTATCCGAAAATTGATTCGGGTGACATAATACTGATGCACGACCTTTACGAAACCACTTACGAAGCCTTTGTCATCATGGCTGACAAACTCATTGCAGAGGGGTATCAGCTTGTTACGGTCAGCGAGCTTCTCGGTTCGGAAAAGCTGGTTGACAAGACATTCTACTTCGGCTTCGGCTATTAAAGGATCATGGTTGAGCTTCTGAGGGGCAAAATTGCCTCAGGAAAGAGTTTTTATGCCAAGTCCAAAGCGGAGAGCGGTGGAGTGTGCGTTTTGAACACGGACGAAATTATCGCATCTCTGCTTGATGGAGCTCCCTGTGGCGGGAGAGAAAAACGCTTAGAGCTTGAGATGCGGATTCTGAGTTATTTTCTGCAACTTGCGGTTTCAAACCACGAGGCGGGAATTGATACTGTTATCGATCACGGTTTTTGGACGGTGAATGAGTGCGAGAAAGCATCTGAGTTTTTGAAAAAGGCGGGCGTGCCGTTTAAGTTTGTTTGCTTTGACGCACCTTTTGAGGAACGGTTGAAGCGAGTGGATTTAAGGCAAGGTAACGGCTTTGATGCCGAGCGTCTTAAATGGTTTGATTCCTTTTTTGAGGAAAAAGAGCTTTAAGAAAAACGTTTTTTCTAAGTGTTAAAATTTGCGTTTAAAAGCAATCCCCTTGGTTTTGGACACTCCAAAACCAAGGGGATTTGTCGTTTTTAAAATTCGTTCAGCCACGGGAATCCAACAATAGTTGGAGCAGAAAAGCCAATAAGTAAAACAGCGCAACACAGAAAATGATTTTAGGTACGATCATTCGCTTGCGGTGCAAACGCTCTTCCTCTTGCTTTGCCACGTTTTCGAGTGCTTTTTCGAAGGCTTCAATTTTCTTCTGCTTTTCCTCGTCGTTTTCGATGACGAGACGCGGTGTGGCTTTAAGTTTGTTTCTGTGTATGAATTCGGGGTCATCCGTAGTTTTGATCTTTTCGTATTTTTCGTGCAAGAGGTTTTCCGTAATGTTGGCAAATTGCCAGTCTCTTTCACGCCCACAGGAAACACAGTTTTTTGCGTTTTTGAGATTCTTTTCTCCGCAACAGCAAAGCCAAACGTTTTCGCCCTGTTGCGGAATGATTCTGATCGGGTGTTCTTCCTCTGCTTTCAGGTAGATGTTCACTTTTCCGTAAGCGAAACGTAAATCGTCATTAAGTTGAGCAAAGGGCTTGTACTTCTTTCCGCTTACGATGCGAATTTCTTCTTCTGTGCCGTCACTGTATACAACAGACATGATTTCAAGTTCCAGCTTGCGGCAGTAGTTTCCGGGCAGTGGAATAAAAACCGTGCTCCCGAAAATCTCACCGTGTCTTATTGCTTTCGGGAATACCTCGCTTTTCAGCCCGAAGTGTAACAACAGTTTGTCAAAAGGCTTTTCACTTTTGGCTTCTTTGTACTCTCTGATTCCAAAGGTTCCGTCTTCCGCACAGTACTCAAAGGGAATCCTCAGACTGGGAATGTTTGCATTGTCGTAACAGAGAAGGCGGACTTTGAGAGAAAGAATGTCTTTCTCCTTCGTGTTCTGGATTCTGAAAGTGGCGAAGCATTTGTGAGTCTCCGCCTCGCTGACCGTGTAACCTTCCAGCACTTCGACGGGTGATGATTCGTAAATCCGACTGAAATCAAGGCGTTCAATAACACGGTAGATTTTTTGGCGGTCTTCTTTAATTTCCTTTTTTCGCTTGGAGCTTAAACTTACACCGACTGTCCTCTCCATACAAACGATCCCTTTCCGCAACATTGTGCTGTACTTTTGAAAAAGAGCTAATTGCAATCAACTGCTGTCATTATGACATAGATTCCCAAAAAAAACAATAAAAAAACGGGACTTTTTTCTTGACAATTCGGATTTCCCTGTATTATACTGTGCGTTGGGCATTTTACCGACGATTTTTTTGCTTTTTAAAATAAAAACTTGACAAAAACCGTCGGATAATGCATAATGATACGGTAGTTCTTTTAGCAAAAGGGGTGAAATTTATGGCAAAGCCCTCTTTTTTCATTAAACACGTTGATGAGCTTGGCAGAATTGTATTGCCCAAGCCTGTGAGAGAAATTTTAGAGCTTAAGCCCAGAGATGAAGTTAAAATAGTTTTAAACGGTGACAGCATTACGATCACCAAAAACAAGGATTCCTGCACTTTCTGCGGAAACAAAGACGGTTTGGCACAGTTTGGTAAAGATTTTATTTGTAAGTCCTGTGTCGCAAAAATCTCGGATTTGAAGTAAACGGAACGTTTGATTTTGTTTTGATTTTAGATATATTCTGAAAGGAAGAATTGTTATGAGGTATACCGGCGTTACTGCACGTGGTATAGTTACACCGATTTTTAAGGAAGGCGACGACCTTGCGGCTAAGGTGTGCGATTGCGTTGTTGAGGCTTCCAAGCAGGAAGATTTTGAGCTTAATGACGGCGACATTGTCGCTGTTACCGAGTCCGTTGTTGCGAGAACCCAAGGCAATTACGTCAGCTGTGAAGCCATTGCTAAGGATGTAAAAGCAAAGCTTGGCGGTAAGGACATGGGAATTGTCTTTCCTATCCTCAGCCGTAACCGTTTCGCAATCCTCCTCAAAGCCCTTGCTATGAGCTGTGAGAAGCTTTACGTCCAGCTTTCTTATCCTTCTGACGAAGTTGGAAATCAGCTCATTTCCTTGGATGACGTGGATGAGATGGGAGTTAATCCTTACAGCGACAGCTTTGACGAAAAAGGTTTCAGAAAGCTGTTCGGTAAAGAAAAGACAGTCCACCGTTTTACCGGCGTTGATTACATTGAATACTACAAGAGCTTCGGCGACAACATCGAAATTGTTTTTTCAAATGATCCTAAGTACATTCTTAATTTTACCAAGAACGTTTTGAACTGTGACATACACAGCCGTTTCAGAACTCAGCGTATCCTTAAAGCGGCAGGCGCAGAGCGTTCCTTCCGCATGGACGAAGTTTTGACTGCACCTGTTGACGGCAGCGGTTATAACGAGAAGTACGGACTTCTCGGCTCCAACAAGGCTACTGAGGACAGCGTTAAGCTTTTCCCCAGAGACACAGATGCCTTTGTTGATGCTCTCCAGAAGAAACTGGTTGCAAAAACCGGCAAGGCTATGGAAGTTATGGTTTACGGCGACGGCTGTTTCAAGGATCCCGTCGGCGGAATTTGGGAGTTTGCAGATCCTGTGGTTTCTCCCTCTTACACTTCAAGACTTAACGGCACTCCCAACGAAATCAAGATAAAGTACTTCGCAGACACAGACCTCAA
>JAFXKQ010000145.1 GCA_017531625.1 Clostridia bacterium
AATGGCTCTCAAGCGTCTTAAAGAAGCGGCAGAAAAGGCTAAAATCGAGCTTTCTTCTATTTCCGCCACCAGCATCAACCTCCCCTTCATTACCGCTGACGCATCCGGCCCCAAGCACTTTGATGAAACTCTCACACGTGCTAAATTCGATGAACTTACCGCAGACCTGGTTGACAAAACCATGGTTCCCCTCAAGCAGGTGCTCTCCGACGCAAGACTCAGCCCCTCGCAGATCGACAAGGTGCTTCTCGTAGGCGGTTCAACCCGTATCCCCGCAGTTCAGGAAGCGGTTAAGAACTTCATCGGTAAAGAACCCTTCAAGGCCATCAACCCCGACGAATGCGTTGCAGTAGGCGCAGCAATCCAGGCAGGCGTTCTCGGCGGCGAGGTTAAGGACTTGCTCCTTCTTGACGTAACTCCCCTTTCCTTGGGTATCGAAACCCTCGGCGGTGTGTTCAACAAGATCATCGACAGAAACACTACCATTCCCGTTCAAAAGAGCCAGGTTTACTCCACTGCAGCAGACGGTCAGACCTCGGTTGAGATCCACGTACTCCAGGGCGAACGTGAGATGGCTTCCGGCAACACCACCCTCGGCCGTTTCATGTTGGACGGCATCGCGCCCGCTCCTCGTGGAATTCCTCAGATCGAAGTTACCTTTGACATTGACTCCAACGGCATCGTTAACGTAAGCGCAAAGGACAAGGGTACGGGCAAGGAACAGCACATCACCATCTCCTCCTCAACCAACATGTCTAAGGAAGACATTGAGCGTGCGGTAAAGGATGCAGAAATGCACGCAGCAGAGGACAAAAAGGCAAAGGAAGCTGTTGAGATCAAGAACGAAGCCGAAAGCATGATTTTCCAGTCTGAAAAGACATTAAACGAAGTTGGCGACAAGCTTACCGACGCTGATAAACAGCCCATCAACGATGCGATCGCAAAACTTAAAGAGACCGTAAAGGGCGGAAACACCGATGCAATCAAGGCGGACACAGAAGCTTTGAAGCAGGCGTTCTACGCAGTTTCCTCCAAGATTTACCAGCAGGAAGCTCCTCAGGGCGGATTTAACGGAGCGCAGGGCGGTTTCAACGGAGCTGACGGCGGCGCAGCGCAGCAAGACGACGGCGCAGTAGACGCAAACTTTGAAGAACTTTAAGAAGTAACATCAGGGGGGGAAGAAAGCGGGTCAAACCGCCTTCTTCCATCCTTTGTGTTATTGCTTCTTCGGAAAGGTACAGCTCCATCAAATAAAGAAACGTTAAAGAAGGGAAATCGGCGGTGGCAGAAAAAAGAGATTACTACGAGGTGCTGGAGCTAAAAAAAGGCGCCTCGGAAGACGAAATAAAAAAAGCATTTAAAAAGCTTGCAAAGAAGTATCACCCCGACATGAACCCGGGTGATAAAACCGCAGAAGAAAAATTTAAAGAGCTGAACGAAGCTTACGCCGTTCTTTCCGACTCGGAACAGCGCGCAAAGTACGACCAGTACGGCCATGCGGCGTTTGACCCCTCCTCAGGTTTTGGAGGCGGAGGCGGTTTTGGCGGTTTCGGAGGCTTCGGTGGAATGGACTTTGATCTCGGAGACATTTTCGGGAGCTTTTTCGGCGGCGGCTCAAGAAGAGCAAACGCAAACTCTCCCGCAAGAGGCGAAGACCTTTCAATGCTCCTCAACCTCTCCTTTGAAGAAGCGGCATTCGGCTGTAAAAAGGAGATTTCTTACAACCGTGTTGAAAGTTGCGAGGCTTGTAACGGAAGCGGTGCAGAAAAAGGCTCAGAGGTTGAAACCTGCCCCACCTGTAAAGGCAGAGGAACAGTAACCGTACTTAGGAACATTGGCTTCGGCTCAATGCAATCCACGCAGATCTGTTCCGACTGTGGAGGCAAGGGTAAAAAAATAAAAAGCCCCTGCAAAGCCTGCAGTGGCAAAGGACAGGTCAAAAAGACGAAGAAACTTGAGGTTACCATCCCCGCAGGAATCGACGAAGGCGAGCGCATAAGGCTCAGCGGACAAGGCAACGCAGGAGTAAACGGCGGCCCTTACGGAAATTTGTACGTAAGCATCGGAATCAGACCGCACCAGCTTTTCGAGCGAGACGGAACAACCCTTCATTGCGAGCTTCCCATCACCTTTGTTGAGGCGACGTTGGGAGCAAAGGTTACAGTGCCGACCCTTGAAGGCGGTAAGGCAGAGTTTTCCGTCCCCGAGGGTACGCAAAACGGAACCGTGTTCTCCTTGAAGGGCAAAGGAATCCCGTACAGAAGCAGTCCCAAACTCAGAGGCGACATGTACGTAACCGTTTCTGTGGAAATTCCTAAAAACCTCAATCAAAAGCAGAAGGAACTCCTGGAAAAATTCGGGGAAATAAGCGACATAAAGAATTACAAAAAGAAAAGTAGCTTCTTCGACAAGCTTAAAAACAAAAAATAAAACAGCAAACAAAAGGGATTTTGCCAAGCGTTAGATTGGCAAAATCCCTATTTTCATCTATTAATCTTCCATAAAATTCTTGATAAAGCGGCTTAAAGCGTTTTGGGGGTTAACCAACAAAAGTAAAGAACAAAACGCTCACGGTACAGAACACCGCAGTCAAACCGATTACCAGATAATGAACCCAGCCCTTTGCTGAACCTTCGCCCTCATTGGAGCGTTCCGCCAAGGTACCGAGGAACAGCCCACCGATAAGCAAGGTAGGGGTCAGGTAACGGAAGTCCATCGTACAGTTGTGCGGGTACCGGAAGCAAAACATTACGTACATTGCAAACAGCACAGCCCAGTAAAGCAGCATAAACCCGTACAGCACACGTTTTTCGTCAAGCACAGGCTTTTCAAATCCGTGCTTTTTACCGCACAAAACAAAAACCGTCTTCCCCATCCCGAAAAGGGAGAGAGCTATAAGCCCCAAAGAAGCGTAGTACATTACGTTTGCAAAGAACTCAAGAAGTGCGTTCCCCATCCCAAGGAAGTACTCTCCGAAAATGGCGGTTTTGGTAAGGCCTATGGCAATGTTGTAATCGTAGAATCCCGCTTTAAAGCCGTAATCACCTCTTGCGGGGTAGGTGTTGGTGAAATCAAAGCCCTTAAAGGAGAACAAACGCTCTGCCACCGAGTAATTTCCTATGTAGAGCCTGCTGTTTTCCGAGAGCAAGGGCACGTAACTTAAAGGCATTCCGTAGAGCACGGAACATCTTAAAGACCACCACATTCCGAGAGGAATGCAAATCAGTCCAAACACAGCGAATTGCCAAAACAGCTTTTTCAGCCCGTAGTTTTTGTCACAAAGCTTAACTAAAAAGACCACCGCCACGGGAATGGCAATGATTGCGCCCGAAAGCTTTGTCATCATGGAGAACCCGATTCCAAGAGCGATGCCGATGATATTCTTGTAGGTGGGATTCTTGTACCAGCGAACCGTGAAAAGGATCGCCACGAAAATCAAAAGAATGGACAGGATGTCGTTGTTTATGCTGCCGGCGAGGTAAAAGAAGGTTGGATGCAAAGCTACGATGGAAAAACCCACTGTAAGCCCCGCTTTTTTAAGGCCAAACTCCTTCAAAATGCTGTACGCAAGGGGCATGCAGGCAGAAGAGTAAAACAAAGTAAGAAGCTGTAAGTTTTCTTTTGCCTGATCGAAACCGATTCCCAGCACTTCCTGAATTTTAAGCCAAACGGCACAAATAAAATGATGCAAGGGCGGATGATAAAACTGGAACGTTTCTCTGGGGTCTCCTTCGGGAAGCGACCAGTTTTCGTAGATGTGCCTTATGTAAGCGGAATGCCCGTTTGTAGCCGTGAGAAACGAATGAACGTCGTGCTGTCTTTGCGCTACGTCCGTGTAAAGAATGTAGCCAAGTCTTACAGCAAAACCAATTAACCCGATTATCAGCACGGCTTTGGGAACGTTCAGCGAACCCTTGCAGCGGAAGAACGCTGCCGCAACGACCGCCGCAATCAAAACCAAAATCACAAGTGCCTTTTCGTGCTCCGACACGCTCAAATAAAAGGCAAAAGCAACAGCCCAAGCCGCCGCAAAGCCCGCACTTACAAGAAGGCATTTATTTTTGTCCAAGCCTTTATTTCGGCATCTGCACCAAAGCGCAAAGACCGAAGCAGCCGCAAGAACAGCCAAGGTCACCGCCACGGCAGCCGAAATCGCTCCGGGGTCGCCCGAAACCTTCGAGTCCGTCACTCTGTACTTTTGTTCAAAAACCGCACACAAAGCACAAATCAAAGCCAAAGCAAGGTAAGGGTGTTTTAAAAGAGCAGAAGAAAGTGCGCCCTTAGTCGCACATTCTCCCCTTTTATTGAAATCTGTCAAAGTGTTTCACTCCCTAAACTCGGTCAAAAGAACCGTCCGTCGGCCTTAAAAGCCCTCTGAGCCATCAGGCTTTTTCGCTGTTTTCGGCCTTAGAACTGTTTTCCTCGTGATACTCTTTTTCGGTGTTAACGTTCCAAACAGAAGACTTGTCGCCAAACTCTCCTTTAACAACCAAATCAACAGCTTCCATAGCAGTAAGCATGGAGTGGTCCATGTTGTTGTACCTGTGCTGACCGTTTCTTCCGATGCAGAAAAGGTTTTCATAGGAATCAAGGTAATCCTTAACCTCGTTAAAGCGTGAATAAACCCCGAAATAAGCGGGATACGCCTTTTTGACTCTGAGCCTTACGCTGTCGCAAACGTCTTCCCGGTCGATGATGTTGATTTTAACCAGCTCGTCGATGGCGAAATTGATGAAATCCTCATCGCTCATCTGCCACATGTCATCGCCCTCGTTGCAGAAATACTCAAGTCCCATCCAGATTTTGTTTTCGAAATCGCCAACCATGTATGGTGACCAGTTGTTGAAAATCTGCAGTCTGCCTATGCGAACGTTACGTTCCTGAATGTAAATCCAACAGTCGGGCACAATGTTACCCACGGTTTTCATCTTAGTCTTGTTTTGGAGTTTAAGCTTGTCCACCAAAAGTCCAACGGTAATGAAATCACGGTAAGGAAGACCCTGGGCAACCTCTTTAACGTTTTCGGGCACCTCGGGCATTCCTGCAACAAGATCCTTAACGGGCATGGAGGAGAAGAAGTAATCTCCCATAAGGGTCTCCTTCTTACCGTTTGTAACCACGTTAACGCCCGTAATCCTGTTTCCCTCGGTAACGACTCCCTCAACCTTTGCATCCGTAAGGATGAGACCGCCACGCTTCTTAATCTCATCGGCAAGAATCTCCCAAAGCTGACCGGGACCTTTTTTGGGGTAAATGAACTGCTCAATGAGGGAAGTTTCAACATTTTTACCGTTGCCCTTAGTAAAAGGCTTTTTAATCATGGACCAAAGCGCCTTCATAAGAGAAAGCCCTTTTACACGCTGTGCGCCCCAGTCTGCGGAAATGAATTCGGGATTGATTCCCCAAAGTTTTTCCGTGTAGTCCTCAAAGAACATCTCATAAAGGGGTTTGCCGAACCTGTTAATGTAAAAGTTTTTAAGTGAGGTTTCTTCCTTCTTGAAAATGCACGCCCAAATGTAGCCAAAGCCCGCCTTCACGGTGCGCCAAAGCCCCATGTTCTTAAAGGTTTCAAACTTCATGCTGATTGGGTAATCAAAAAACTTTCCAAGGAAGAAAATCCTTGAAACTCTCGTTCTGGTAAGGAAAACCCTTTCTTCCGTTTCGGGGTCGGGACCGCCCTCAACAAGGGGTTTCACGTTCCCCGTGATAAGGTCGTCTTTGGACTGAGCACCCTGCATGGGCATAAGGTTGTTCCAAAAATTAACAACTCTGTCATCCTTAGAGAAGAATCGGTGACCGCCTAAGTCCATTCTGTTATCACCGTGAACCGCGGTTCTGGAAATGCCTCCCATAAACTGGCTCTCCTCCAACACGATGGGGAGAATGTCGGTTTTTTCAAGAAGCTCATAAGCCGCAGTAAGACCTGCGGGACCTGCTCCTATGATAATTGCGTACTCTTTCATTTTTAACCAAACCTCTTTTCCGGTTACTAATCTTTAAACACGAAAATTTTTCTTCCCACGTAATTCCACACTAGAACCACGCCCGAAACAAAGCATCTCACAACGAGCTTGCCCTGATTGAAGAAAAGCTCATCAATTTTAACACCCAAATTCGTGGCAAGAAGCTTGGATTCCCCAAGCCATTGGAGCAAATTGGTAAGTCCGAGTCCCACCAATCCCACCACCGCAAAGGTGATGAGCGCCCCAAGGTTCCGCCCCTGCTGTTGCTGTTTGTCCGTGGTGAACACGATTTTCATGGAAAGCAAGTAATTAACGATGATTCCGGCAATAAAGCCGGCAGTGGTGGAAACGATGATGATTGCGGTGGAATCCTTTCCGCCGAAAATCAAATCACGGAAAACCCAAAACACGCCGAAATCCACCACAAAGGCAATTCCGCCCACCAAAACGTAACGCAAAAACTCTTTTATTACCGAGGGCTTGTCCTCAGTTTTTTTGTCTGTACAATTGTTCATTCTATTCTTCTTCCTTGTCTGCGGCGTTCAGCTTCATTTCTGCAAACTCCTCCGCCGAAATAAGAACCTTTCGTTTTTTAGTGGATACATCTATGTTGGAAATCAAGCCCTTTCTTTCGAGTCGGTCAACGATGCGTGCGGCACGCGCGTAACCGAGAGAGAGCCTTCTTTGAAGCAAAGAAGTGGAAATAGTACCGCATTCCAAAGCGACTTCAATGGCTTGAAGCTCCATCGGATCGCTCTTTTCACCGCCGTCATCGGAATCCGCCGCAGAGGAATGCTTGCCGTGCTTCTCACCGCAGAGCTTTGCCTCCTTCTCGATCTGTTCCATAACGTCCTCGCTGTACTGAACATCCGCCGCCTTCTTAATGTAGCTGCAAACGCTCGCTGCTTCCTTACTGGAAACAAAAGCACCCTGAACTCTCAAAGGCTTCATTGAACCTACGGGGGAGTACAGCATGTCACCGTTACCCATGAGCTTCTCAGCGCCCGCAATGTCGAGAATGGTTCGGGAGTCGACCTGGGAAGCCACGGTGAAGGCGATACGGGACGGGATGTTTGACTTAATAAGGCCCGTAATGACGTCAACAGAGGGTCTCTGTGTACCGATGATAAGGTGCATGCCCGCCGCACGTGCCTTTTGAGCAAGACGGCAAATTGAGGTTTCCACCTCGTCGGGAGCGGTCATCATCAAATCCGCAAGCTCGTCTATGACTATGACAACCTGAGGCATGTACTCCTTCTCAGGGTCATTCTTTGTAAACTCGTTGTATTCTTTAAGGTCACGGGCCCCAACCTCCTGAATGATGGAGAAACGCTTCTCCATTTCAAGAACCGCCCAATTAAGGGTACCCGCCGCCTTTTTCGGCTCGGTAACCACGGGAACGAGCAAATGAGGGATTCCGTTGTAGTCGCTGAACTCAACCTTTTTCGGGTCGATCATAATCAAGCGCACCTCATCGGGAGTAGCCTTGTAAAGCAAGGAAATGATGAGAGAGTTAATGCAAACGGACTTACCCATGCCCGTAGCACCCGCAATGAGCAAGTGGGGCATTTTTGCTATGTCAAGATAAATGGGGTTGCCGGCCACGTCCATGCCAAGGCAGGTAATGAGCTTACTGCTATTATTGACAAAGGTTTCGCTTTCGATTAACTCACGAAGCCTTACGATGTTGACTTTTTTGTTGGGGATCTCAATTCCCACCGCAGACTTGCCGGGAATGGGACATTCAAGACGAATGCTCTTAGCCGCAAGATGAAGCGCGATGTCGTCAGCGAGGTTTGCGATTGACTTAACACGTACTCCGGATTCGGGCTGTAACTCGTACCTTGTAACGGCAGGACCGCAAGAGGTGTTGATGATGCGAGTACGTACCCCAAAGTCTGCAAGGGTGCTGACAAGTTTTTCGCTCGTCTTCTGGATTTCCACGGGAGAGTAACCGATTCCGCCGGAATCGCTCTCCGCAAGAAGACCAAGCGGCGGGAAAACGTAAGTTGCCTCCTCTTCAAGGGGAACTTCCTCAACTCTTTCCACTACCTCGGCCCTCTCTGCCTCCTTCGGCTGTTCAATCGGCTCATTAACCGCCGAAACGTCGTTCTCCGCCTCGGCTGTCAAATCGATTTCCGCCTTATCATCAGCAAAGGGATCACTTGTAAATTCTTCAGGTGCTCTGACTCCGTCGTCAACAAAAATCGACTTGTAATCAGGTTCAGAAGGAACGGCGACGTTGGTTTCGGGAACAAAGCTACGTACAGCTTCCTCCGAAAGCTTGTCCTTTGCCGCAGGCTTGCGACGTGTACGGTTGATTTCAATTTGCGTCGGCAACGGCAAGGGCTCGTCCGCGCCCTCCCCCTCTTC
>JAFXKQ010000146.1 GCA_017531625.1 Clostridia bacterium
CCTAAACCCTTTGCACTCGGGATTTTCACACGACTTGATTGGAACAGCTCAAAGAAGAACGTCCCCTTTGTGAAACTGGCTTCGCTGATAAACGAACTGAACGAAGAACTGAGCAAATGACTTTTCCCCATCCGGCGCACAAACGGTATAAACCAACAGAAAAGCGGCACGCCCTTTTTGGGCGTGTCGCACTTTGTTTTACGTTTTAATCAAGCCTAATCCAACCCGCTTTTTAGAATCAGCGGAATGCTCAAGGCTCAAAACTTAAACCTACGGATTAAAGAGTAGGAATGGGTTTCTTACCCAATACACCGTTAATTCTCGAATTCCAGTTGGAAACCAAGGAAGAGTAATCCTCACCGCAAGAGCTGTAGTATTCAGCGATTTCGCTTACGGACTTGCCTACAAGACCGTCGAAGCCCTTCCAGATGTAGGTGTAATTATTTACCTCAGCCTGGGTTGCGGAAGTAACCTCAGAGCCGTGGAAGTACTGGTAGCAGAAGAAGCCTGTACCGCTGATCTTCTTGGTGCTCTGGGTCAAGAGGTAAGTAAGGCTGCATTCGAGAACGTCGCTGTAATTGGTCCACTCGTACTTACCGGACTCATTAGTTGCCCACTCATCCGTTTCGCCCGCCTTGTGGAGGGTAAGAATGGGAACGAACTTGATCTTGGAGTTGGTCATTATGTTAGCCCACTTGCCTGTAAGGGTAGGAATGTTACAAGAACCGTGGAGCATACCGTAGTAGAACTGAGGATACATGATGTCAACGTAACCCTCGTTGCTGCACCAAGTAGCGCAATCAGCCATTTCCTGTCTCGCATAGTCGATGTCACCGTTGGGAGAAACGCCGTAGATGAGAGAGTCGTTGTAGCTGTGAACCTTAGAGTAGATGCCCTTAACAAGAGAGTTAACAGAAGCCATTCTGAAGCTACGGCGTGTAGTACTGCTGGTGGAAGAACCGCTGCCGTAAGCCGCAAATGCACCGCTGTCGATGCTTCTGTCGGAGTAAACTGCTTCGGGATAGAAGTAGTCGTCCATAAATACGCCGTCAACGTGATAGAGTCTGAGGATTTCATCGATGCCGGAGATGATGTAATCTCTTACCTCGGGATAACCGGGGTTGAGGTAGTAACGGGTAGTTCCGCCTGCATCGGTGGACTTAAACATGTGGTCATCGCCGTTGTTAATGTTAGCTCTGTACCAATCATAGATCTTGGTACCGGAGGGAACCTTAGCGATGTCGGAGCTGTCCATCAAACGCAAGGGGTTGATCCAAGCGTGAACAGAAATGTTTGCAGCGTGGAACTTATCCAAAAGGATCTTGAAGGGGTCATACTTAAATGTAGTATTGGAGTAACTACCTGTAATAAACTCGGAAGCGGGATAAATCTCGGAAGGATAGAAGCTGTCGCCGAAGGGACGAATCTGAATGAGAACCGTGTTGAATCCACCGTTTACGCAGTTGGAAACGATGGTGTCAACTCTGGAGGAGAAGCTGGACTCAGAACGCTGAGAACCGCTGCTGAGATAGATGTTGCTCATATCCCACTGAGTAAGCTTCATGATCTTCATCGGGTCATAATTGAGAGGCTTGTAGCCGGTAATGCCTTCGGAAACGTCCTCGGAGGATTCTTCTTCGGAAGATTCTTCTTCGGAAGACTCTTCAACGGGAGGCTCAACATAAGCGCCGAGGGTACCGAGAGGAGTACTGAACTTAAGACCCATTCTGATGAGAACGTAGTCGTTGGTCATAACGGAACCGTCCATGTTAACGTCGGAAGCGTAGATTTGATCAGCGGTAAGCTGTTCACCGTTAACGAGGAAAGCTCTTACGGTAGCGTAATCGCTTGTGCCGATGCTGCCGTCGCAATCGACGTCACCGAGGGTAACAACTGTACCGATTGTATCATAAGTCCAACCGCTTCTTATTCTGATGGTGTCACCGCCGTTAACAAGGCTTTCGCCGCTGAGTGTGCTGCCTTCTCTGCGTATCTGAGTTGTAGAACTGGAAAAATGGGAAACAAGCTCATCTACAGTGGTTCCGAGAGGAATACCGTAATAGAGTGAGTCTGTCTCATCAAACTTAACTTGACTGCCTTCTTTGAGATAACTTGAAGCTGCGCCAACAAGTTGAACCGCGGCAAAAGTAGAAACTACCAATGCCAGAATCAGGGAAAGAGCAATGATTCTCTTTTTCATAAGTCCACCGCTTTCTGTAAAAAGTATTGTAAAATAGCCTAAAAAATCATCAACTGCAACAAAAACGCAATAGAAGAGGAAGCACACGCGTAGCAGTTACTCGCTGTTACTTCCCACCGACCCCCTATTTTTATTGCATTTTAACATACAAGACCCAGGAAGTCAACCTAAAAATTGTTAAAACTCGTCATCAACCGGCAATTAAGTATCCCATTTTAACATTAAGAAAAGGTTAATCCGCAGAAATTTTGTGCATTTTACACTTTCTAAAAACCCGAAATTAAGTCAAAATGTCGAAAAAAACTGCCCTTTCTGAAATTGTGTACAAAACAGAAAAGGCAATTTCTCCGATTTTCACAAAAAGCGGTTAAAAGACGAAGTTTCCGTCCCTCATTATTGGAATTTCCTTACCGTCGCAGGTAACGCCCGTAACGGAAAGGTCAGCAGTTCCGATCATAAAGTCCTCGTGAGCGATGGAATCGTTAAGCCCCGCCTTGAGAAGCTCTTCCTTGGACATTTCGGAGCCGCCTTCAAGACAGCTGGGGTAAGCCTCACCGAAAGCGAGATGGCAGGAAGCGTTTTCGTCAAAAAGAGTGTTGTAGAACAGAATTCCCATGTTGGAAATGGGCGAATCGTAGGGAACGAGAGCCACTTCCCCAAGGAACGACGCCCCCTCATCAACGCTGATTGCGGCACGCAGTGTTTCTTCGCCCTTGGAAGCGTAGGCCTCAACGATTTTGCCGTCTTTGAGCACAAACTTGATTCCCTCGATTATGTTTCCGTCCTGAACGAGTGGAAGGGACGCAAAAACAACTCCGTTAACGCCGTCACGCTTGGGGGCGGTGAAAACCTCCTCCGTGGGCATGTTTGCAACGAAAGGTGTACCGCTTAAGGTACGGTCGTTTCCGGCTTCCCAACGGTGATTTTCGGGCAGCTCGATGCAGAGGTCAGTGCCCAGAGCGTTTTTGTATTTAAGGTATTTGAAGCGGTAAGAATTAAGGATGTTTTTACGTTCTTCAAGCCTCGCGAGGTGTTCATGCCAAAGCTCAACGGGGTCAGCGTTTTCGTCGATTCGAACAGCCTTGAAAATGGCATCCCAAAGCTTTGTTTTTGCATTTTCCGCATCATCGCCCTCAAAAACCCTCTTTGCCCAGGAGTCGATTGGAATGGAGGCAATGCACCAGGCAAACCCGTTTACCATCTGTAAACGGCGGTACTCCTCGACCGCCTCGCCCGCCACACGTTGAGCAGAAGCAATTCTGGCGGGGTCAACACCCTTGAGGTTTTCAGGGTCGGAAGCGTAGATTTTAAGAAAAGCGGCACCCTCACGGGCGTAACCGTTTAGGAACTCCCTTTGCCAAACGGGATAAGACTCGAAAACGGAAGAATCGGCACGTAAGTACTTTTCTCTGGCGGCGAAATCGTCGCTCCAATTCATCACAACCTCTGAGCAACCCGCATCGTAAGCGGCGCTGATGCAAAGTCTGGCAAACTCAGCGCACTCCACAGGGCAGTTGATAACAAGCCTCTGCCCCTTTTGAATGTTAACGCCAACTTCAACCAAAAGCTTGGCGTACTTTTTTAACTTTAATTCCATTCCCATAACGAAAATTACAACTCCTTCAAAAAATGCAATGATTAAGTGTTTTATTTATTATAGCATAAAAAACTCTTGATTTAAACCGTTTTGGAAAAATTTTTACCTCACTTTACCGCCTTTTCTCCAAGGTTCCCACCTTGTTCTCCATGGTTCTCGCCTTGTTCTTTAAAACTCCCCTTTTACCCCACCGATTTTTCTTTCCGCTCACTTCCAAGGCTCCCCTTTTACCCAACCGATTTTTCTTTACCACCTTGTTCTCCAAGTTTCAAAATTCTCTTTTCTTCCGTCTTCTCCGACCGCTCCTTCGCACCTAATCCGTCCATCTTGCCTTCC
>JAFXKQ010000147.1 GCA_017531625.1 Clostridia bacterium
CTATTACGAAGAGGGAAACTACCTCTGGCAAACCAAAGAGTTCCGTGTAAAGCCCTATACGGGGATGCGCGTTTACGATTATTCCACAATGCAGGTGCGCTCGCTCGGCAAAACCGACCGATGCGTTGTCACAGTCGACTCCTGGCTCGAGGATACTCCCGACAAGGTTGAAAATGTGGAAATTCTCATTACCAAACAAGACGGTCAGTGGTATTTGGATGATTTTATAGTTTGATTTGATAAGATTGCTTTATAAGGAACGCGGGGGAACTTTTTTCAGCGAAAAAAGTTCCCCCTCACCCCTTCAAAAAAGCACTCTACAAAAAAGGAAAAAAGAAATTTGTAAGCGAAAAAGCAGACGGAATTTTTTATATTGTAGGGGCGACCATTGGTCGTCCGCTGTTGTTCTTTTACAACTTTCTTAACGGGCAGGGTCTTGGAGGTGCCTGACCGTTAGCGGCAGCAAAAGCAAGCCTATCGGCTTGCGCCGACCGTCTATTTCTTTACTAACAACGCTATTTAGATATATTTGTGCGAAAGTTCTTGAAGGGGGTGTGGGGGAAACTTCTCTCAAGAAGTTTCCCCCACGTATATAATAATGTAAAAAACTTTTCAAAAACCTATTGACAAAGGCATACAAAATATGCTATAATAATATGCCGCATGAAAAAGGCTCTTTTAAGTGCGCCCAAAAAACGCCGCCTTTATATCAGCGAGTCTATCAGAAAGAGAGGTGCTTTTCGTGTTTGCTATTATCGAAACCGGCGGAAAGCAGTACAAAGTAATCGAGCAGGACATTATTTTTGTTGAAAAGCTCGACGTTAACGAAGGAGACGAAATCGTCTTCGACAGCGTTAAGGCATTGTCTACTGACAAGGGCTTTGTAGCTGGTGCTCCCAACGTAGCTGGCGCTAAGGTTACTGCCAAGGTTCTTAAGAACGGCAAGAACAAGAAGATCTACGTTATGAAGTACAAGTCCAAGAAGAACGAAAAGAAGAAGATCGGTCACCGTCAACCCTTTACCAAGGTTCAGATCCTGACCATCGAGGGCTAATCGCTCAGTCAGTACGATGACAAAAATCGTGTTTTTCAGAAGCGGTGGAGTGTTCTACGGCTTCCAAGAGCAAGGTCACACAGGCTACGGTGAGGCAGGCGACGACATTTTGTGCGCAGCCATCTCGTCTATGACAATGCTGCTCATCAACACCATCGAGGTTGCGTATGCTTCTTCCGTTGACTACGACGTCAACGAGGGTGCGACAAAAATTACGGTAAGAGCCAAATCGGCGCTGCCCGAGTTTGAGTCCGACGATTACAAGAGATATGCAGTTTCGGGCATTATGATGGGTTACTACTGTCAGCTCAGTGATATGCTTGAGGAATATGGCGATTATCTTGACGTTTCCGTCATTGATAAAGCGTGGGAAGAATAATTCACCAAACCCCTGTGATTCCAAAATAGGGAATCGAAAAAATTTAGGAGGATAAGAATGATGTTAAAGCTCAGTTTACAGTTCTTTGCTCATAAGAAAGGTGTCGGTTCCACCAAGAACGGTCGCGATAGCGAATCCAAGCGTCTTGGCGTTAAGAAGTCCGACGGTCAATCCGTCGTAGCCGGCAACATCATCATCAGACAAAGAGGTTCCGCAGTTCGCGCCGGCGAAAACGTTGGCGTAGGCAAGGACTACACTCTGTATGCTCTGATCGATGGTAAGGTAAAGTTCGAGCATAAGACAAAGGATCAGAAGAAGGTTAGCGTATACGCTGACTGATCCATTCTGACAGAATATACGGCATAGACCACAAGGTCTATGCCGTATATTTTTGGGACGGCGAAATTTGCGCAGAACAAAAGCCACACCCCAAAAGGCAATCCGAATTTGGCTAACATTTTGAACATACTATAAAAGGTTGA
>JAFXKQ010000148.1 GCA_017531625.1 Clostridia bacterium
GAGAAGGAGGGATTTGAACCCTCGCGCCTCTTTCACGACCTACACCCTTAGCAGGGGCGCCTCTTCACCACTTGAGTACTTCTCCGTAAAGTTGTGAATTCCTTCTCACTTTATTCGTTTTTTCCGCGTTTAAACCGCTTCGCCCAACCGCTCAGTTTAACGTAACCGGCTTCGCCCAACCGCTCCGTCTAACGTAACCGACTTCGCTCGGCTCTGCCCGTTCCGTTCAACCTCTCAGCTTTACGCAACCCGCTTCGCTCGACCTCTCAGCTCTCACCGCTTCGCTCGACCGCACGGTTTAACGCACTTTACTTTCCGCCGTTCAGAAACCGAGGATTCTTCACAGAGGAAATGGCGGAGAGAGTGGGATTCGAACCCACGGCTCATTGCTGAGTCACTGGTTTTCAAGACCAGCTCCTTAAACCGCTCGGACATCTCTCCTCGCTTTTCTGCACGCAGAACATCTTATCACATTTGTTTTTCGTTGTCAAGCCCCTTTTTTTGCTTTTTTGTTTCTTTGTTCTTTTCCTTACATTTCTCCGACCGTTTCCCGGCGCGCTCCCTCTTTCCTACCCCCTCTCTTTCTTTCCCTCTACTGCCCTCTTTTATTCCAAAACCGTCCAAACCGTCTCTTAAAAACGCTCTTGACATTGCGCCGTGTTCAAAATATAATTGTAGGTAAGGTTTATTTTTCAAACTCTTCCGTTTTTTTTACACATAAACGGAGTTCTATCCTCAAAAAATAACTGAAAGGAATTTTTTATATTATGGGAATTAACCAGAAAATGATGGGTCTCGGTAAAAAGCGTTCCGTTATCCGTGAAATCTTTGAGTACGGCAACAAGCGTAAGGCGCAAATCGGCGCAGACAAGGTTTTTGATTTCAGCCTCGGCAACCCCAGCGTTCCCGCCCCCGACTGCGTTAACCAAACCATCAAGGAACTCATTCAATCCGAAAGCTCCCTCGCTCTCCACGGTTACACCTCCGCTCAGGGTGATGCGGGTGTCAGACGTTCCATCGCTGACTACGTTTCCAAAACCCACGGCGTTGAAGTTTCCGCCGACAACCTTTACATGACCGTCGGCGCTGCCGCTTCCCTCACCGTGAGCCTTAACGCCATCGCCGAACCCGGTGACGAGTTCATTTGCTTCACCCCCTTCTTCCCCGAGTACCGTGTCTTCGTTGAGGCGGCGGGCGGTTCCCTTGTCAGCGTTCCCTCCAGAACCTCCGACTTCCAGCTCGACCTCGAAGCACTCGAAAAAGCCGTTACCGAAAACACCAAGGGCGTCATCGTTAATTCCCCCAACAACCCCTCCGGCGTTGTCCTCACCGAGGAAAGCATCGCAGGACTTTGCTCCGTTCTCAAACGCAAGAGCGCTGAGTTCGGTGCCCCCATCTACCTCATCTCCGACGAGCCTTACAGAGAACTGGTTTACGGCGACGTTAAGGTTCCTTACCTTCTCAACTACTACGACAACACCCTGGTTTGCTACTCTTTCAGCAAGTCCCTCTCCATCCCCGGTGAGAGAATCGGTTACATCCTCGTTTCCCCCACGGCGGAAAACAGCGCTGACCTCTACGCCGCAGTCTGCGGTGCGGGCCGTGCGCTGGGCTTCGTCTGCGCTCCCAGCCTTTTCCAGAAAGTTGCGGGCCGTTGCGTGGGACAGACCGCTGACGTTTCAATTTACAAAAAGAACCGTGACCTCCTTCTCTCCGCACTCGAATCCTACGGTTACCGTTGCATCAAGCCCGACGGCGCGTTCTACCTCTTTGTGGAGAGCCTCGAAAAAGACGCTTACGCCTTCTGCGAAAAGGCGAAGGAGTTTGAACTGCTTCTCGTTCCCGCCGACGACTTCGGTTGCCCCGGCTTTGTTCGCATTTCTTACTGCGTAACCACAGAACAGATTCAAAACGCTCTCCCCGCATTTGAAGCCCTCGCAAAGGCTTACAAAAACTAAGGGGTTCCGCCGTCCGTCTGTCCGACTGCCCGACTGCCCGACTGCCCGAACGTCCGAACGTCCTTACCCACGGACAGCCAAGGGACACGATTTACACTAAACCCATTCCAAAGGAGCTTTTATGACCGAATTGAAACCCAGAGAAGAAATGGACCCAAGGTTTTGTTGGGTCTACTCTGACCTCTTTATAAACGACGATGCCTTTGAGGCATCTCTCAACGAACTTGAAAACGATTTCGCCCTGCTCACGGAGTTAAAGGGCACACTTGGCGAAAGTGCTGCTTCCCTGCTTAACGCACTTAACAAGGTTTTTGAAACGGGCGAAAAACTTGAAAGAGTTTACGCCTACGCCATGCTTAAAAAGTCAAGCGACGGCGGAAACCCCAAGTTCCAGAAAATGGAAAGCCGTTCAATCAGCGCCTACGTCAAGTACCAGACGGCGGTGGCTTTTCTCGAACCCGAAATTCTGTCAATCGACGCAGAAAGGCTTGAAAGCTTCATGCAGTCCGAGGGCTTGAAGCCCTACGCCTTCTTCGTGGAAAACATTCTGAGGGCAAAGGAACACACGCTGGACGAAAAGGGCGAGGAAATGCTGGCCCTCCTCGGCGATGCTGCCCAAGCCCCCTCCAACGCCTTTGACATGATGGCAGACGTGGACTTTGTTTACCCCCTCATCAAGGACGAGGACGGCAAAAAGGTTCGGCTCACCAACGGCAACTTCGGAGTTTTCCGTGAGAGCAAGCTCAGACGGGTGCGCAAAGCGGCGTTTGAGGCGTACCTCGGACAGTACAAAAAATTCATCAACACGGTAACGGAGCTTTACGGCGGTTCGGTGAAGCTTGACAACTACTTTGCCACAGTCCGTTCCCACCCCTCGGCAAGGGCGGCTGCCCTCTTTGGCGGCAACGTGCCGGAAACCGTTTACGACAGCTTAATTGATGCGGTTCATTCCAAGCTCCCCGCAATGAAGCGTTACCTTAAACTGCGTAAAAAGGTTTTGGGGCTCAGAAACCTTGACCTGTTTGACCTTTACGTTCCCATGGTGGAGAACGTCAGAATCGAAATGCCCTACGAAAAGGCAAAGCTCCTCGTGAAAGAGGCGTTGAAGCCACTGGGCGAAAGGTACGGCGAGCTTCTTGACAGGGCTTACAGCGAAAACTGGATCGACGTTTACGAAAACAAAGGGAAACGTTCAGGCGCATTCTCTCTGGGCGTTTACGGCGTTCACCCCTACGTCATGCTCAACTACACGGACACGCTGGACGACGCGTTCACCCTCGCCCACGAGCTGGGGCACGCAATGCATTCCTACTTTTCGGACGAGGCGCAGGATTACATTAACCACGACTACCGCATCATTGTAGCCGAGGTTGCCTCCACCGTAAACGAAGTGCTCCTCACCCTGCACCTGCTCAAAAACGAGAAGGACAGCAAAAGAAAAGCGCTCATCACCAACCACTTCCTCGATTCCTTCCGCACGACTCTCTTCCGTCAGACCCTCTTTGCGGAGTTTGAACGTGAGAGCCACAGAATGAACGCTGAGGGGATTCCCCTCACCTCGGAAAGCCTTTGCGGTCTTTACAAGGGGCTTTTGGAAACCTACTACGAAGGCGCAAAGGTCGGCGAGGTAATGCAGTACGAGTGGGCGTACATTCCGCACTTTTACAGAGCGTTCTACGTTTACCAGTACGCAACGGGATTTGCCTCGGCGGTTGCCATTGCGAAGCGGATTCTGGAAACGGGAGACGCTTCGGGCTACTTGAAGTTTTTAAGCCTCGGCGGAAGCGACCACCCCCTTGAAGAGCTCAAAGTTGCGGGAATTGACCTGAGCAAACCCGCCACGGTGGAAAGCGCACTTGAACTGTTTGAACAAACGGTCAGCGAACTTGAGGAGCTTTTAAAGTAGGAGCTTTTAAAGTAGAGGAAAGTTTGAAAAATGGAAATTTTAATAAGAAAAGCTACCCTCGCTGACGTGGATGCCATCACGGCGGTGGAAGCGGAATGCTTTCCCGAAGCGGAGGCGGCGAAACGTGAGGATTTTGAAAAAAGGCTTAAAGCCTACGGCGACAGATTCTGGTTACTCTTTGCGGACGGGGAGCTGGTGAGCTTCGTTGACGGCCCGCTGACGGCTGAATCGGAGCTGAGGGACGAAATGTTTGCCGACACCTCGTTCCACCGTGCCGACGGCGAGTGGCAGATGATTTTTGGGGTCTGCACCCTGCCTCAGTACCGCAAAAAGGGCTTTGCCGCTCGGCTTCTCCGCACCGCGATTGAAGAGTCGAGGGCTGAGGGACGCAAGGGAGCGGTTCTCACCTGCAAGGATGCGCTGCTTAGCTTTTACGCAAGTCTCGGCTTCGTCTCCGAGGGCGAGAGCGAATCCAACCACGGCGGAGCGAGCTGGAATCAGATGAGAATTAAGTTTTAGACTGCTGATAAAGACACAGAGCACGAAAAAGAAAAATAAACTTGTTTCTTTAAAGTTGAAAAATCGGGGAGAAGCCCGATTTTTCTGCGATTCACTTTGATTTTTTCGTTCAAAACGAACCTCGGCTCGTAGTACTTAGTACAACTGTCGCCTCGGTTCGTCTTGTCTGCACTCTTTCTCAGCAGTCTTCCCTTCCGCTGACAAAGGCACAGAGCACGAAAAAGAAATTCTGACTTATTTCTTTTAAATCTAACTTGTTTCTTTAAAGTTGAACGTTTTTTTCGGGGTAGTTTATGACAGACCTTTGGTTACACTTAAAAAAGACGGAAAAACCCATTGTGCTTTACGGCATGGGCAACGGCGCAGACAAGGTTCTTGACCGCCTCGCCCTGCTCGGAATCGAAGTGAAGGGCGTTTTCGCCAGCGACGGCTTCGTGAGGAAAAAGAAGCTGTTCAGAGGCTTTGAGGTTAAGACCTACGGGGAGCTTAAAGAGCAGTTTCCCGAAATGGTGGTGCTGGTTTGCTTTGGTTCCGCACTGCCGGAGGTTCTTGAACGGATCAGGTTCATCGCCTCGGAGCAGGAGCTTTACGTGCCCGACGTTGCGGTAATCGGCGGCGGAATCTTTGACAAAGACTACGCCTCGGCGCACCGTGGAGAGCTTGAAGAAGTTTACGCACGGCTTGCGGACGAGAAATCAAAGCAGGTGTTTGAAAACCTGGTAAAGTACAAAATCACGGGCAAGCCCTCTTACCTTTTTGAGTGCGAAACAACTCCCGACGAGGCTTACGAAAAGATTTTGAAGCTGACGGACAACGAGGTTTACGCAGACCTTGGTGCGTACAACGGAGACACGGTTGCGGAGTTTTTACGGCACGTCGGGGCTTACGAAAGAATTTACGCCGTGGAGCCGGACAAAAAGAGCTTTGAGAAGCTGAAAGCCAACACGAAAGACTTGCAAAACGTCTTCTGCATAAACAAGGGAATCAGCGACTCCCCCGCCCGTCTTGAATTTGCAATGAGAGAGGGACGGAATTCCGCCCTCTCCGAAAAAACGGACGCAGAAAAAGCAACGCCTCACTTGAACGCCAAAACCCAAGCCAAAACCCAAACC
>JAFXKQ010000149.1 GCA_017531625.1 Clostridia bacterium
ACGATAAAGCCTGCACCTGCGGAAACCTTGATTTCCTTAACTGTGATTCTGTGCCCCTTTGGTGCACCGAGCTTTTTGGGGTCGTCCGAGAGGCTGTACTGTGTTTTTGCAACACAAATCGGTAAAGAGCCGTAACCGAGCTCTTCAAGGTTTTTGATCTCCGCTTCTGCGGCGGGGAGGTAATCAACGCCGGCGGCGCCGTAAATTTTTGTAGCTAATGCGTGGATCTTCTCCTTAACGGTGAAACTGTCGGGATAAGTAAAGTTAAGAGCCGATTTTTGTTCGCAAGCTTCGCAAACGGCTTTTGCAAGCTCTGTGGCTCCGGCTCCGCCTTCTGCAAAGGCTTTGGAGATGACAGCTTTAACTCCGAGCTTGTCGCAGAAATCCACCACGTAGGAAACCTCGGCGTCTGTGTCGGCGTAAAAGTGGTTGATTGCAACGACAACGGGAACACCGAAACCTTTTAAGTTTTCAATGTGGGCTTGCAGATTGCAAATTCCGGAAGCGAGGGCTTCGAGATTTTCTTCCTTTAAGTTTTCTTTTGCAACTCCGCCGTTGTATTTGAGCGCTCTTACCGTGGCAACGAGAACCACTGCATCGGGTTTAAGCCCCGCCTTGCGGCACTTAATGTCCAAAAACTTTTCTGCACCCAAATCTGCTCCGAAGCCCGCCTCGGTAACGCAGTAATCCGCAAGTTTAAGACCGAGCTTAGTGGCTTTGATTGAATTGCAACCGTGGGCGATGTTGGCAAAAGGACCGCCGTGGATAAGACAGGGAGTGTTTTCCGTTGTCTGAACCAAATTCGGCTTGATTGCGTCCTTCAAGAGGGCGGTCATAGCACCGTCTGCTTTGAGATCACGGCAGAAAACGGGTTTGTTATCGTAAGTGTAAGCAACGAGAATGTTGGAAATCTTTTGTTTGAGGTCGGCGAGGCTTTCCGCAAGGCAGAGAATTGCCATTATCTCGGAAGCTACTGTTATTGTAAAGCCGTCCTCTCTTGTAACTCCGTCAGCCTTTCCGCCCAAACCGATGACAACCGAACGCAAAGCGCGGTCGTTCATGTCAAGCACACGCTTGAAAATAATGCGCTTGGGATTGATTCCGAGGGAGTTACCCTGCTGGAGATGGTTGTCAATCATTGCACAGAGAAGGTTATTAGCAGAGGTGATGGCGTGGAAGTCGCCCGTGAAGTGCAAATTGATGTCTTCCATGGGAAGCACCTGAGAGTAACCGCCGCCTGCGGCACCGCCCTTTATGCCGAAAACGGGACCGAGGGAGGGTTCTCTGAGAGCTATGATTGCGTTTTTGCCAATTTTGGAAAGCGCCATTCCAAGTCCTACCGTGGTTGTGGTTTTGCCCTCACCTGCTGGGGTGGGGCTGATGGCGGTGACAAGAATGAGCTTGCCGTCCTTTTTGTCGGCGAGTTCCTTCTCAACCTCGGGGGTAAGCTTTGCTTTGTATTTTCCGTAAAGTTCTAAATGATCTTCGTTAAGAGAAAGTGATTTTGCAATTTCTGTAATCGGCAACATTTTTGCCTGTCGTGCTATCTGAACGTCTGTAAGCATAAACGGTGTTTCCTCTCTGCCGTAACTGTGACGGCGCAATTTCCTACAAGCTAAATTATACACAAATTACAGTCATAATCAAGAGAATTGGCAAAATACTTTAAAATTTTTAAACCAAAAGAATCAAAGAGTTAAAAGCTGAAGCGATTATGATTGACTTTGACGGTGAAATATAGTAAAATTAAAAGTAAGTATAAAAATAATTACAGAGTAAGAATCGGCTTTACCTACTCTGCGTTTTTTATGAGTTTTTCCGAAAGGACAGCTGGATTATGACTGTAGCACAAGAGCTTAGTTGCTTTGAAGACAAGCATTCAAAATACTTCTATTACAAGCTGACGTTTTTCCTTGCCATGGGGCTGACCTCCCTTATTTTTCTGCCCTTTGTCATTCAGGATGGCGGTTACTTCTTTTATTACGGCGATTACAACGTCCAACAGATTCCTTTTTACCGACATTCCGTGGAGCTTATCAGAAACGGCGGTTACTTCGGTTGGGATTGGATAACGGATCTTGGCGCTAATTTTATGGGGGATTACTCTTTTTACCTTTCCACAAGCCCCTTCTTTTTCCTGATGTGCCTGTTCCCCTCTTCCTGGACTCCGTTCCTTATGGTGCCTATGTACACAGTTAAGTTTGCTGTGGCGGCTCTTTGTGCTTTTATGTACCTTAAAAGGTTTGTCAAAAAGCCCATGCTTGCTGTGATTGGCGCATTTCTTTACGCTTTTTCGGGTTTTCAGATTTACAATGTGTTCTTTAACCATTTCCACGACGCAGTTGCCTTTTTCCCTTTGATGCTTTTGGGCATAGAAGAGCTTATTCAGAACAACAGACGGGGACTTTTTGCCTTCGCAACCTTCCTTTGCGCTTCTGTTAACTACTTCTTCTTTGTAGGAGATGCGGTTTTCTGCGTGTTGTACTTCTTTTTCCGCTGTTCGTCCCTTTCCTTTAAAATCAGCCTCAAAAAGTTTTTGTGGTTGTTTTTTGAAGCGGTGGTGGGTGTGCTGCTTTCTTGCGTTTTCCTCTTGCCCGCAATTCTTGCGATCATCCAAAACAATCGACTTAACCGTAGCTTCAGTAGCTTGAAGAGCGCACTTGTTTATTTAAAGAGCGGTCAGGTTTACAAGGAACGCTACGGGCACATTTTACAAAGCCTTTTCTTCCCGCCCGACATTCCTTCAAGAGTCAATTTCTTTTACGGACACGAAACCCGTTGGGCTTCAAATGCGGCATGGATTCCGCTTTTCGGGCTTTCCGGCGTGTTTACCTATTTCAGAAACAGACGGAAGACTTGGCTTACCTCGTTTATCCTGATGCTTTTTGTCTTTGCTCTTGTTCCCGTGCTTAACAGTCTTTTTGTTGCAACCAACACCTCTTACTACGCAAGATGGATGTACATGCTGGTTTTGATGATGGCGTTGGCAACGATCATTTCCTTGGACAACAACCGTTTCAAGTGGGGCTTCGGCTTGGGAATGAACGCGCTTGGCTGTGCTTTGATTTGTGTCGGCGTTGCTTTGAGATGGGTTAAGAACGAGGACGGTAACGGCTTTACGCTTGGAAGCGAGCCGTTCCCCGACAGACTCTGGATTTCCGTTTTCATCGCTTTTGCTTGCATCATTACAACTTATCTCGTTGTAAGGTACATGCGCGGTAAAAAGAATTACACCGCCATGCTTTTGAGTGCACTTTGCGTGGTAATCGGCGTTTACGGCATCGTTCACATTTTCACGGGCAGACTTCACAGCGGGTCGAGAACCGCCCTTGAGAGCCGTGCCGCAGAGGGTGAAATCATCATCGAAGACGGTCGGGTTAAGGACATTTACGAGGAAACCGGCGCTTCGACGGGCGAGGCTGACGGCGAAGGCGACGAGGGTGGTGAGAGCCTTAAAAATGCGCCTCTCGATGATTACCGTGAGCAGTTTTACCGAATCGACTTTTACCGTACAGACAAAATTTCCACAACGGATAATCTGGGCATTTATTGGGGCGTGCCCTCGATTCAGTGCTTTAACTCCGTTGTTCCTACCTCGATTCTTGATTTCTACCCCCAGGTTAACGTTACGAGAAACGTAGCTTCAAGGCCCGAAAGTAAGGTTTACGGATTGCGTCCTTTCCTTTCGGTTAAGTACAGCTACATCGACACTAAGAAAACAGATAAATTTGATGCCGTAGGCTTTGACACTCTTGTTTCTCAACAGGAGGGCTACGACGTTTACGAAAACAGCTATTACATCCCCATGGGTTACACCTACAACGAGTTTATGAAGGAGAGCGAGTTTGAGAAAATCTCGAAGAGCCTCAGACACATTTTCCTTTGCAAGTATCTTGTTGTGCCCGACGATAGGGCGGAGTATTATGCTCAGTTCCTTACCGAGGTTACAAACGAGGACAGAGTCCGTGCCAACGAAGACAGCTTCAGAGCCGCATGCGAGGAACGTCTTGCGGGAGAAATCTGCGACAGCTTCGTTTGGGATTCCGACGGGTTCAGAGCTGACATTAAGTGCAAAGAGAATAACATTGTATTTTTCAGCACCTCTTATGACGAGGGCTGGAGCGCGAAGGTGAACGGAAAAGAGGCCGAGGTGTTAAAGGTCTTTTACGGCCTTATGGCGGTGGAAGTTCCCGCAGGGGAGAGCACCATCGTATTTGAGTACACTGTTCCCGGCTTGCATTTGGGGCTCGTTGTGTCCCTCATCGCTTTGGCGATACTTCTTGTGTACCTCTGGTATTTCAAGAAAGTGAAAAAGCAAGGCGCAAGCTATGCATTCTTCTCCGACAGCTATTACGACAGCATGGTTTCGGACAAGGTTCCCGCAAAAAAGCAGAGCGTTCTCGGTGCACTTTTTTCAAAGGAAGAAGACGTAGAGCCGGAATCGCAGTGTCCTGTGACAGAGGAAGAAGCTTCTTCCGAGCAGAACGGCGAAAACGGGTAAGTTTCAGTTTTTGACGGAATCGAGTTTCCTTACCCTTGTGTACATTCGGATGAGAAGAACCGCAAGGTCACGGCAGCTCAGCGGAAAGCTTGCCTTGATCCAATCCTTTATGAGTCCGATGGTTCCGTAAATGCAGTAGGCGTAGCTGTACCTCAAGCGTAGATTGTCGCTTCTTGCCACCCTGCTTTGGTAACGTTCGGCTATGTATTTTACTTGCCTTTCGGTAAATTCTTCTCCGCTTAGATGAATCATGATAAAGTTAAACATGCTTTTGTTGGCTTTTATGAATTCGAGAAAGTTTTCCAACTCTGCGGCGAACCTTTCATCCGTGTCTATGTCCATGGGCGCAGACGCGGGAAGCTGGTTCAAAATGTCAGATTCAATGTCGTAAACAAGGCTTTGCACGTCCTCGTAGTAAGCGTAAAAAGTAGAACGGTTTACGTCCGCCGCCTTGCAAACGTCGGTGACGCTGATTTTATTAAGAGGGTTTGATTCAAGCAGCTCCAACATGGCGGTTTTAATGCACATTTTTGTCATTTTGACGCGTCTGCTCTCCTTGGGCTTTGAGTTTTCCATAGTTTATACCTCCGGAAAGTAAAAAGTAGAAAAAATTTAAAAATAAACAACACTTTCAACGAAAATGTTGGACTCGCATCGTAAAGAAAAATACTGTTTGTTGATTTTCCAACACTGTGTTGGTATAATGGATTATAATACGGTACTTGGTACCTGTCAAGGGGAATAGATGAAAGGAAATCAGTTAAATAAGATGGAAAAAACTTATAAGGAGAAATTACATCTCAATTTCAGAGATTTGATCAACAACTCTGCTGAAAAGTTTAAAAACAGAACAGCGTTTTTGCTGAAAGAAGGCTCAAATTACAATAAGGTAAGCTACAAAAAGTTCAGAGAGCATTACTACTGGCTTTGCTCCTCGTTTATAAAAATGGGGCTTAAGGGCAAACGCATCGCTGTAGTGGGGAAGAACTGCTACGAGTGGGTGCTTTCATACGTTGCCGGCGCAACGGTTGGTGTAGCTGTGCCTGTTGACAAGGAGCTTTCCGCTGAGGACATCAATAATTTTGTTGGGGCGGGAGAATGCTCTGCGGTCTGCTGCGAAAAGAAGTTTGAAAAGGAGATAAGCGAAGGTGTATCTGTCTTTTCCTTTGAGGAGATCAGAAAGCTTGCCTCTGCTGATACGGCTATCGATTTTGAGACTGTGGACGGCATCGAGATAAAAAAGGACGAGATGAGGGTTCTTATTTTTACCTCGGGGACTACGGGCAGTTCAAAGGGAGTTTGTTTGTCTCAGCATAACATTTGTTCAAACATTCATTCCACGGTAAGCATGGTAAAGGTTAAAAAGAGCGATAGGGTACTTTCGATTCTGCCTTTGCATCACACTTACGAGTCAACGCTTGACTGTCTGCTCATCCTTTCCAGAGGAACGAGCATTACTTATGCGGAGTCTTTGCGTACTGTGGCTAAGAACGTTAAGGAGTACTCGCCCACGATTTTGGTTGTGGTGCCTGAGCTTTTGAAGTTCCTCGCTTCAAGGCTTAAAAGCGGTATCCTTCAACAGTGCCCCAAGAAGTACTGTGAGCTGTTTGAAAACAATTCGCTCGGTGTCGCTCTCAAAAAGTTACCCTTGCCTGTAAGACTGGTCATAAGAAACAAGGTAAGAAAAAACCTTGGCGGAAAGTTGCGTCTGTTTATTGTAGGTGCGGCTGCGTTGGATACTTCTCTCGTCGATGATTTTGCGGCTCTCGGCATCAGAACCCTTCAGGGTTACGGCTTGACGGAATGTTCGCCTTTGTTGGCAGGAAACAACGATTTCTTCATGAATCCACGTTCTACGGGCGTGGCTATTCCCGGCGTTCAGTTGAAGATTGACGAGCCGAATTCCGAGGGGATCGGTGAGATTCTCGCCAAGGGCGAAAACATTATGCTCGGTTACTACAAGGATGAGGAAGCCACCAAAGCGGTCTTCAAGGACGGTTGGTTTTGTACGGGAGACCTTGGGCGTTTTGACGGTGACGGAGCGTTGTTTATCACCGGCAGAAAGAAAAACATCATTATCGGCGACAACGGTAAAAATGTTTATCCCGAAGAGCTGGAAAGCCGCATTTCTTCCCACCCCTTGATCGGGGACGTAATCGTTGTTGCGGACACTACAAGCGGAAAAACTCAGGTTAAAGCTAAGATCTTCCCAAACCTTGATTTCTTGCGTGAAAAGTTTGGAGAGCTTCCTTCGTGGGAGGAAATCGAGAAAATGGTACGGGAAACCGTGGCTGCGGTCAACAGCAAATTACCCGGCTACAAGCACGTGAAAATCGTTGAGATTCTGAACACCGCATTAGAAAAAACCACTACCAGAAAGACTAAGAGATTCGGCGCTAACATGGCGTAAAAACTTAGAATGACAACTTGGCAGATTGCTGAGAAAGAGTACAGACAAGACGAACCGAGGCGAGAACTGTACCAAGTTACTGTGAGCCGAGGTTCGTTTTGAACGAAAAAATAAGGTAAATGGCAGAAAAATCGGGGCATTGCCCCGATTTTTC
>JAFXKQ010000150.1 GCA_017531625.1 Clostridia bacterium
AGACCCAAGCTCTCTGTCCATTCGGGTTTTAACCTGTTCGGGCAGCGGGTCACCGTAAATTTCAATAGCTTTTTTGGTGGAAATGTTAACAATATCCTCTTCTGCGCCGTCCATTTCAGGAGTATGGGGTTCATCGGGCAGAAGCTGGATGTTTTCAACCATATCGGCAATTTTATTGGTGTTTTCAACAACAATTTTGTACGCAAGGTCGTGGTCCAGATAGGAGAATTCGTCAAGCATCTGCTGAGTGGTCCTGAAATAGAGGGGAGCCTGCTTGTCCGCATCCTCAAATCCAAGCGAATCCATCAGGATTCGTCTGAACGCCTCGTCCGACGGGTTCATAAAATGAACGTCGCCTGTCGCAACCACGGGGATTCCCAGCCTGTCAGCGGTGTCGATAATGGTTTTGTTTATTCTGTGAAGTTCTTTCACGCCCGAAACTCTGCCGTTTCTGACCATAAATTCATTGTTACCGTCAGGCTGAATTTCGAGATAATCGTAAAAGGAAGCAATTTTATCTATGACTTTCTGCTTTTTACCGTTCAAAACAGCTTTGTAAACCTCGCCTGCCTCACAGGCACTGCCTAAAATTATGCCCTCACGGTAGGTTTCGATAAGACTTCGTGGAACAAGCGGTTTGCGGTAAAAATGCTTGAGATGAGACTCGGAGATAATGTGGTACATATTCTCAAGTCCCTGTTTATTTTTGGCTATCATAACAAAATGATAGTACTTGGCTTTTTTGCCGTCCTCACACAAATCGGTGTTGAGAAGGTCAATATCTGTGATTTCACGGTCTTTTAAAAGCGTGAAACAGCGTTTTAAAATCTCGGCGGTAGCCTCTGCATCGTCAACCGCACGGTGGTGGTTGTCCAGCGTGATGTTAAGATGTTTTACCATCGCCGCCAGACCGTGTCTTTTCTGATCGGTGAAGAGCGCACGGCAAAGCTCAAGCGTATCAAGATAGCAATAATCAAACTCTATGCCCGCTTTTTCATAAACCACTCGCATAAATCCCACGTCAAAGTTTGCGTTGTGAGCAACAAGCACACATCCGTTGCAGAACTTTTCAAAATCGGGCAGAATGGCACCGATTGCAGGGGCGTCCTTTACCATATCGTCGGTAATGGAAGTGATTTCGGTTATATTATCGGGGATGTGCCGTCCGGGGTTTACAAAGGTGGAAAAACGCTGAGTAATTTCGCCCTTTTCAATTTTAACGGCACCTATTTCGATAATCTGGTCGTCAATGGGAGAAAAGCCTGTGGTTTCAAGGTCGAAAACCACGAATGACGAGTCCAGATTATAATCATTTTTCACATTGTAAGTAATGGCAAGCTCGTTACTGCAGAGGTAGCCTTCCACGCCGTAAAGCACCTTGATACCACGTTTTCTCGCCACATCAAAAGCTTCGGGGAATGCCTGAGCAACACCGTGGTCTGTAATTGCAATGGCGGTGTGACCCCAGTCGGCGGCGCGGTTAACCAGCTCTTTCGCAGTGGAAACGCCGTCCATTGCGGACATTTTTGTGTGTAGATGCAGTTCAACACGTTTAACCTCCGCATCGTCGGTAAGCTCCTCTTTTTCAAGCAGATTTATGCTGGAAGGGCGAAGCACAAGCTCTTTGTCAAAATCGTCAAACTCAACCCTACCCGAAACGGCGACATATGCACCTTTTTTCAGGCCGGCAAGCAGTTTGTCAAGCTTTGCCTGAGCTTTCTGTTTTTTCTCTTCCTCGGCATCCGACTTTGCGCCCTCAAAGGATTTAACCTTGATGGAGCTTGTATAGTCAGTAATGGCAAAAGACAAAACTGTGCTGCCGCTTTTAATTTCCTTGGTTTCAAGGGAAAGCACATCTCCACGGACAACAATATCTTTCATCGGACTTAGAATGGAGGAAATGGCGAGTGGCTCAAGGTCGAAAATTTTTCTGCCCTTAAGGATGGAG
>JAFXKQ010000151.1 GCA_017531625.1 Clostridia bacterium
ACGCCTTTGCGTTAAGGGCATGTACGATGCCGCCATTGAAGAGGGGCTTTGTCTTTTTAATCCTGCTGTCGATATTCGTGTTAAGAGCTTTGTTCCCAAACAAAAAAAGTCAACGTATTCAGCCGAAAACGTTGACGCTTTGTTTCTCTATGCCTCTAACCACAAGTACGGGCTAGGGGTTTGTCTGCTTTTGGACCTTGGGCTTCGCTGTTCCGAAATGCTCGGCTTACAATGGCGAGATGTGGATTTCGTAAACCATTGTATTGACGTGTCAAGAGCCTCCGTTTCGGTGGACGGTAAAGCCTATGTTTCCATTCCTAAGAATGAAACGAGTGTACGGACGCTTCCGCTTTCGTCAAGGCTTGAAAGACTTCTGTATTGTGCTTGGTTACAAGCTAACCGTCCTACGGACGATTCATACATTGTACCTGCCCCGTCGGGAGCGCCGTACACTCCTGCTAATTTCACTAAAAACCGTTATAACGTGTTTTTTAAAGATGCCAACACCGACCTCGGCTTACAAAGGCTGTCACCTCATGAGCTGAGGCATACCTGCGGTACCAATCTGTATGCCCGGTCAGGCGATATTTCTGCTGTATCAGCCTTTTTAGGGCACAGCAGCGTAGTTGTGACAACTAAATTTTACGTGCATATTTCGACGGATATGATGCGAAAAAGACTGCAAATTTAAGGGTCTGTAAATCTGTTGTCAACGACTTCGGTGGTTCGAATCCACCCGCTCCCACCATAGAAGAAACGGCAACTTCGCAAGAAGGTTGTCGTTTCTTTTTGTTCGCTTACACTTTCCTTATTAACCTAACACCCCATGGAGAAAAAGAAATTTTCGATGCTCACGCTCAGAAGCACAACGAAAGCCTTAATTCCTTCATCAGACGTGCAGTAAGGGAAGCTATGCAAAGAGAGCAATAATTTTTTATTATCTTAGACAATGGATAAAGCAAAGATTAAAAGGGCTTGCGGTGCAAGCCCTTTTAGGTTTTAATCGAAAACGGCTATGGTTTCGGGACAGGGATAACCCAAATCACGTGGGTGAACACCCTTGTTTATTGCCTCATAAACAAACATCATTGCATTGGGCTCATAAGGCAACGAAAGCTTATCCTCGGGAACACCCACGAGATGAGAGGGAATCATTTTCCTATGGGTTTTCAGATACTGTGTTAACGGCTCTTTTATACTGCTTGCAAAAACTTCTGCGTTTCTGCTTATGATTCCGCAAAATCTACGGTGCTGTTCATGGGATAGACACGGAATCAAAACTTTGTTTTTTCCGTTACCGTTACTTATGAATCCGCGTTCTTCCAAAACGGGAATCGCCTTAATTATCCGTGGGTCAAGGTCTACTCTTTCAGGGTCAATTTTATTTTTTATCAAATAACACAGTTTTGTCAGCGAAATATCGGCCTCCTGTATAGATTTAAATCCAAGGCCGGAATATTTCGAATCAACATAGCTGTATAAAGAAGTTTCGTAATTTTGAAGCTCTAAATTCACGGTTTCCAAGTATTTTGCAAGGCTTTGAACTCGTCTACCGTTGTACATATACTGCTCTTTCCCCTTATTCACCGACATAACACCGTCGTTTTGGGGGCGCATAATACCAAAAGCTATCCATTTACCGCCGTTGGGTCTGTCGGGAAAACTGTCAAAGTTCAAGCCGTCCTTCACCTTCCAAAGGGCATCCTCGGCTATCCTTATCATCATAAAACGTTCAAGACGCTCACTGTAAAACTCCGTGCTTTTCAACTCTTTTATTGCCGATTCCAAAGCCTTTACATAAGCGTCAACGTGGTTTTCCGCAAAGCTCTCCTGTTCATTAATAAACTTACACCAATCGTTTGTATGAAAAATTATAAAATCAGTATATACCTTTCCATCACCGGTACGCTTCATTAACGCACCTTCTGTCAACTTTTCCACTATCGGCTCAACATAAGCCGTTGCTACTCCGATAGCTCTGGAAAGTTCTGCGACCGTAAGTGGCTTTTCATACGCAAGTATTAACAGATTTTGAGCAAGCATATCACCCTCTACCAAGGAGAACGGCTCATCATTCAAAGCGCACTCGCCGCATATTCCGATTGTCAAGCTTTGAGGCTCATAACTGTTTACAGTATATTTTTCCATCGTATCAAATCCTTTCTTAATCTGTTTTCTGCCAAAATCCAAACGACTCTTTACCGTCCCCACCGGTATACCCAACGCCGCAGAAATCTCCTTAACACTCTGTTTTTTGAAATAGTGGCAAACTATTACCGTGCGGTAAGAGCGTGCAAGATACGCAACTTCACGGCGCAAACTCTCAGCTTCTTCGCGGCTGATTATCGCAAGCTCGGTACTGCTTGTATCAGCTATTTCCATTTCCGCGCCGATGGTAACGGTTGGAAGCTGGTACTTACGCCTTAGCATATCATAATACCTACGTGTCAGCACGGTGCTGAGCCAAGCTCGTGGATTTTCCAAGTTTCCGCCGTTATCAATGTACTTTAAAGCTGTCAGCACAGTTTCTTGTACAAGGTCTTCCGCATCTGCAAAATTGCCGCATTTGTTTAGTGACACCGACATCAGATGTTCAAGATGGGGCTGTATCAAGTCTTTAAACATTTTTTGTTCCATCCTTTTTGAAAGCTTTCACCTATAAGTCGTTAAAATCAAGAACAGGTTTGATACTTGTTTAAATTATACCATTTATTCTTACAAATTCAACGTCTTTCCAACGGAAAAACGATTTAACACGTTACAGATTTCTGAGTTCCTTAACGAAATTCTTATTGAAATGTTTATTTGTTTATGGTATTCTTATTGTGTATAATTGTTGCTCTCTTATTTAGAATATATTTATACTTAGTTTTTGATTCAAGGAGGTTTTTCTTTTGAGATACAAAAATCTTTCAAAATTTCTTTGGCTAATGACTGTTTTTGCGTTGGTTTGCTCCTTTGCTTCTTGCAATGTACACATTGACGTGGGCGAAAACAGTGATGACCAAAGCACTGTTTCCAAAGACTATTCCAAAGCCCCCGAAGATTCCTCAAACAGCGAAACATCGGACACGGAAAGTGAAATGTCATTTGTACCGGATGAAAATTCCCCACTTGTTGTTACCGAAATAATGACCGACAACGACATTGACATTTCTACGGGGCTTAAACCTTGGATTGAGCTTTATAATTCGGGCAAAGAAGACATTCAGCTTGCCGATTACGGAATAAACCATTCCCTCTCTTCAACAAACTTAGTTCCGTTCCCCTCTGTCACTTTAAAAGCAGGAAGCTACGCAGTTGTGACAACGGAAGAACTGGGCGGGAGCTTCACCTTTGACAAAAACGCAGGAAGCATCATCATCGCCAAGCTGGACAGAACAGGTGCTTTTTACGTCTCCTACCCCGCCTCGGTAAAAAACTGTTCATACCTCCCCGAAACAGAGGAACACACGGAATTGATTTCTCCTCGGTTTGAAAACGGCGTTTCAGGGCACTCCGCTTACAGAGAGTCCTTGAAAAGCGACCTTATCATCAACGAAGTCATTACTTCTAATTCCAAGTATATGCCCACGGAAGATGAGTACTGTGACCTAATCGAAATCAAAAACATTTCAGGCAGTACCGTAAACCTTTCTGATTACTGCCTCTCGGATAAGAAAAATTCCCTCAGCAAATGGACTTTTCCTTCTGTCAGCCTGAAACCCAACGAGTTCTACGTTGTAACAGCATCGGGAAAAGGCGGGGCTGAAGCCAATTTCAAGCTTAGCTCTGAGGGTGAGAACCTTTACCTTTCAAAAAAAGACGGCACTCTCTGCGACGCCTTTAACGCTTACGGCATTCCTCACAACGTCAGCCGCGGAAGAAACGGGAACGAATTACTCTATTTCCCTACCCCCAGCTTTGGGTACGAAAACGGTGACGGTCAAAGCCGTCTCTTGAAAGCCCCCGAGGCAAGCGTTCCCGGCGGAACTTACAGCGAGACGCTTAAAGTAGAACTAAGCGGTGAAGGAAGCATCTATTACACACTTGACGGCAGTAAGCCCACATCTTCTTCAACCCGTTACACCTCGCCCATTACGGTTTCGGATACTACGGCAATCCGTGCCATTTCTTGCAAAAGCGGAATGATGGACAGCGAAAGCGTTACCTACTGTTACTTCTTCGATGCAGAACACACTCTCCCGATAGTGAGAGTTTCTTTAAAGGAGAGCGATTTTTACGGCTCTTACGGCATTTATGACAATCCCTATTCCGATTGGGAAAAAGAAGCTTCCATCAGCTACTTTGTTGACGGAAAGCAGGGGTTTTCCCTCAACTGCGGTATAAAAATGTTCGGCGCCACAGGCCGTTCTGAAGCAAAGAAGAGCATGCAAATCAAATTCAGGAGCGAGTACGGAGCATCTTCTCTAAACTATAAGCTTTTTGATAACCTTGAAATCGACTCGTTCAAATCCCTTTTGCTCAGAGGCGGTTCTCAGGACTGGTACTTCTCGGGAATCCGTGACGAGCTGATGGATTCCATCGCCGCTGAATCTGACAAGCTTCTCACTCAAGCCTACAAGCCTGTGGTTCTCTACATTAACGATGAATACTACGGAATCTACTATTTCAGAGAACGTATCGATGACCATTTCATTGCTTCCCACGAAGGCGTTTCAAACGAGTCCGTAGCAATCATTCAATACGGCAGGGTCCTTGACAAAGGCACCTCGGCTGATGCGGACGATTGGCGTTCCCTCATGAATTTCATTAAAAACAACAGCATGAAGGACGACGAAAACTACGCTTACGTTTGTAAGAGAATGGATGTAGAGAGCCTTGCGGACTGGTACATTTTCAGAGCTTACGCAGGCTGTCTTGACAACGATAACATCAGATACTACCGCACAACAGAAGGTAGCGACAACCGCTGGAAGCTCGTGTTCTACGACCTTGATCTGGGATTTTGGGGAACGAGCTCACCGCTCAAGAGACTTATCGGTTCTCTTAACGACTACAATGTTCCCATCTATTATCTCAAAAACAACGAAAAGTTCCGTGACATGTTTTTAACCCGACTCGCATACCACGTTAAGCACTCACTTTCCGACAGCAATGTGTTGTCACGCATTGATCATTTTGAATCAATCCTTAAAGACGACATTTCACTCAACCAAGAACGTTGGGAAAACGCCTACATCAGCGAGGGTAAAGGTTCAAGCTTTGATTACAGCTTCTGGCAAAGCATGCTAAATTACCTAAGAAAAATTGTAAACAAAAACGGTGTCAGCCGAACAGAGATTTTAATCGACGATGCCGTATCCGTTTTCAACCTCAGCTCAGCCGAAAAAGATAAATACTTCGGTTAAGCGCAACGTGGAGAACTAACCATGAAAAGAAGCAAACAGATTTTAGCTCTGTTATTAACCCTTGCTACCCTGCTTACCCTTGCCGCATGCGGTCCTTCCAAGCGACCCGTAAATACTGAATCGTCAGAAAATGCGGAGAGTTTGGAAAGCGCAGAAAATTCAGTTGACGAAACGCTTTCTCTCCCTCCTATGCAAGAAGGAGAGAGCCTTGTTATCAACGAGCTTATTGCCACAAACTCAAAATTCTATCCCGTTAATGACGAATACTACGACCTGGTAGAAATCAAGAACGCAGGCACGGTTACAGTTAATCTGTCCGACTATTTTCTTTCTGACAAGGAAAAAAATCTGCTGAAATGGAGATTGCCGGAAATAGAACTTGCGGCCGGTGAATTCTACGTAGCGGTTGCTTCAGGTGAAGGAGGCGACCACGCAAGCTTCAAGATAAGCAGCGAAAAGGAAACAGTTTACCTCACAAGAGGCGACGGTCAAACCGTTGACAGTCTCAATGCAGAAGACATTCCACCCAACGTGAGCCTCGGAAAGACAGATGCCGGCTACGCCTTCTTTGACGTTCCCAGCTTCGGAGCAGAAAACGGAAAAGGCAAAACAGCCGTCCTGACCGCCCCTAAAGCAAGCGTAGAAACAGGCCTTTATCAGCAGGGCTTTACTGTGGAAATTGAGGGCGACGGTACTGTTTACTACACCCTTGACGGAAGCAAACCTACGGCGGATGACAAAAAGTACGAATCCCCCATCGAAATCAAAAGAACTTGCACCCTGCGTGCGGTTTGTGTGGACGAGAACTCAATCACAAGCCCTGTTTCAAGCTTTGTTTACCACATAAAGGAACGCTCCTATGACTTTGACGTGCTTCAGGTTTCGTTGGATCCTGCGGATTTTTACGGCAATGACGGCATTTACACTCAATACGAAGAGCGCTGGGAAAAGGAAGCAAACCTGACTTACATCGTAGACGGTAAAGAGGAGTTTTCCGTTGACTGCGGATTTAAGCTTGTAGGTGACGGTTCCCGTTCCATAGCAAAGAAGAACTTTCAGGTTAAGTTCAGAGGTGAGTACGGAGCTTCAAGCTTGAAGTACGCATTTTTTGGAGAAGACGGAATGCAAGAACAGGAAGCTCTGATGCTCAGAAGCGGATCCGAGGACTTCAACCGAGCACTCTTCCGTGACGAAATGCTAAACGAGATCATCACTGAAAACTGCGATACCCTGCTCGTACAGCATTACGTTCCCGTAAACCTCTACGTCAATGACGAGTACTTTGGAATCTACTTCATAAAGGAACGTATCAACGAACAGTTTGCCGCACATTTTCTCGGTTGCAAGGAAGATGACATAGACCTGATAAAAACCCGAAGCGAGCTTGAAAGCGGTGACATCAGCGAATGGAATGCGCTTCTTGCCTACATTGTTTCGCACGACCTCTCCGATGACGGCGCATACGAGTTTGTGGCAGACAAATTAAACCTGGAAAGCATTGCGGATTGGTACATTTTCCGTTCTTATTTCGGCGACAGAGACAGCCACAACATACGTTACTTCCGCCAGAAGGACGGTAAATGGTACGCTTCCCTCTTTGACCTTGACTGGGCGATGAACACGCAGGAAGGCGTGCTCACCAACCTCGTTACTTATTACAGAAGCGATAACATCATTATGAGAGGCCTTCTCCAAAATGATAATTTCGTGGATTACTACCTGCACAGACTTAACTTCTACCTCAACAAATGTCTTAATGACGATTACATGCTGAACAAGATTAACGAGTTTCAGAATCTGTTCAGCAACGACATAGTTTATGACCGTAACGTCTGGTGCAGAAACTCAAAGCGTTGGAGCTCTTATGTAACCCAGCTTAAAGAGTACATAAGAAGCGGTTCTTTGAGCAGAACAGACATTTTGCTTACCGACATTCAAAAGCTTTTCAGACTTACAAACGACGAAATGTACGAAATTTTCAACTGGTAACACCTCCGTTATGTGTTAAACGTTTTTCCTGAAATCAAAATAAAGAATGGGCTGTAAAACTTAGTTTTTTACAGCCCATTATCATTTTATTGTAACTGTTATAACAGTTCCTCGTCGTATACAGCTCTCACTCCGCCGACGAATTTGGGGCGGGTACGAGCGGCAAGAACCGTTGCCTCGCCTATTTTGTTGTTTTCAAGTCTCAAAGGTACGGCAACCTTCTTCAGATGCATTCCTATCAAAGTAAACCCGATGTCAAGTCCGGCATCTGCCTTGATTTCCTCCACAGCCACAGGTTCAGCAAATCCGGCGTACGCCTTTGTTGCAAGGGAACCGCCTGCCTTCGGTTGAGGTATCACGTTGACCTGCTCCGCAAACGGAACAGCTTCACGCTCTGTAATTATCGCACGGTTCAAATGCTCACAACACTGTATGGCGAGATACAGTCCCTTACTTTTAGTGTAATCGTAAAGAGCTTTGAAAATCTCCCCCGCCACGTCAGGATTAGAGTTGGTTCCGATCTTTGAACCAAGCACTTCGCTTGTAGAGCAACCTACAACCAAAAGGTTTCCTTCCTTAAGCTTTGCCTTATCGTAAAGCTCGGAACCGCAGCAATCGTTTGTTCGTAAATAGATTTATTCATTGTTATCTCCTTATTCCGGTTTTATTTTGCTTTGTTCAAATACCTTCATCAGCAAAACGCCCATAATGCAACCTGCGACACCCTGAACAGCGTTTGCAGGAATGTTCACTATGGAAGGGATGAACCCGTACATAAAGCCTTCAAAGACAAAGTAACCAAGTATCATTACAATTTCAGCAACAACGGCACTGATGATTCGTGAAGACAAGCTGCCAAGCTTCTTGTTAAACGATTTAAAACCGTAAAACGCAACGAGGGCCATAAGCCCCTTAATAACAAAAGTTGCAGGTGCATAGATTACGTAACCTGAAAACACATCCGCCAACGCAGAACCAAAACCCGCAGCAAGGAAACCGTATGTGGGCGAAAGCATCCATCCCGTGACAAGCACGACGCAATCCCCAAGGTTTAAATACCCCTTGAGCGGTGACGGAATCTTAATAATCATGGTTGCTACGCAAGCAAGAGACGCCATAAGTGAAGCTAAAACAATTTTCTTTATCCTTGAGTTCATTTTGCTCAAACTCCTTTACTTTTTTACTGAAAAGAAATATAAATGCTGAAACACGCCCCGTAGGTATTAAACCTACGGGGCTTTTTCTGACTTCTTGTTTTTTTGCTGTCTTTTTGTTGAGCTATCCCGTTAGAATTAATAAAGGGGATGCTTTGAACAAAGCGCCTCTACTTCTTTCTGTATCGCTTCCTTCTTGTTGTCAAAGTCGGTAGCAGTAAGACGCATAAGACCGGCAATTACCATCATATCCTCTTCATCGAAGCCTCTTGTTGTAGCCGCAGGAGTACCTACTCTGATACCGCTGGCAACAAAAGGCTTTTCAGGATCGTTGGGAATGGTGTTTTTGTTAGCGGTGATGTAATCTTCGTCAAGACGGTGCTCCATTTCCTTACCGGTGATGGAGAACGGACGAAGATCTACCAACATAAGGTGGTTGTCCGTACCGCCGGAAACAAGACTGAAGCCCTCATCAAGGAGAGCCTGTGCAAGAGTTGCCGCGTTCTTAACCACTCTGCCCTGATACTCCTTAAAGCTGTCCTTGAGCGCTTCGCCGAAGCAAACAGCCTTAGCTGCAATAACGTGCATAAGAGGACCGCCCTGAGTGCCGGGGAAAATAGCCTTATCAATGGCCTTCGCAAGTTCTTCTTTACAAATAATCATACCGCCACGGGGACCTCTGAGGGTTTTGTGAGTGGTGGTTGTAACAACGTCTGCGTAAGGAACAGGACTGGGATGAAGTCCTGCCGCAACAAGACCTGCAATGTGCGCCATATCTACCATAAGGTAAGCGCCAACGCCCTTAGCAATCTTGGAAAGCCGTTCAAAATCAATGATTCTGGGGTACGCACTTGCACCCGCAACGATCATCTTAGGTTTCTCAGCGTTAACAGCCTCTTCCAACTTATCGTAATCTATTCTATGTGTCTCGTCGTCAACACCGTAGGAAACAACATTAAAGTATTTACCCGAAATGTTTACAGGACTACCGTGAGTAAGATGTCCGCCGTGAGCAAGGCTCATACCGAAAATCTTATCACCGGGATTGAGAAGCGCAAAATAAACCGCTGTGTTAGCCTGTGCTCCGCTGTGAGGCTGAACATTAACATGTTCTGCACCGAAAAGCTTTTTAGCACGTTCAATAGCAAGGTTCTCAGCGATGTCAACGCATTCGCAACCGCCGTAGTAACGCTTTGCAGGATAACCCTCAGCGTACTTGTTAGTAAGTACAGAACCCATTGCGCGCATAACGTCTTCTGTAACAAAGTTTTCAGAAGCGATAAGCTCTATGTTTCTGCGCTGTCTTGCAAGTTCAGCACTGATAGCGTCCGCTATTTCAGGATCGTTTTTTCTGAGCATTTCAATGTTTTCAATAATCATAACAAATCCATCCCTTTTTTCAAAAATCATCTATCCACATAAGTATACTATATAATAACAGATTTTGCAAGAATAATTTTTAAAAATTCAGCATAGCTATTCAATAAAGGCTTGACCGCATCCGAATAAAGCCGTGGTCGGTAACCCGTGATCCTTTTAAAAAGGCTCTAAGAGCATAAAACCAACTCATTCCTGCCTCATCACAAACGGACTTCTCACCTCATAAAGAAACGAAAGAGTGGACAATCTTGTTAAAAAAAGCTTCCGTAAAAACCGTCAGAGCTGCCGCAGTGCTTACTGTGTTTTCCCTCATCTGCAAAGCCCTTGGAATGTTTTTCCGTCTTTATCTGTCGGGACGAATCGGAAGCGAAGGACTGGGGCTTTATCAGCTGATCCTCTCCCTCTATTCGCTGTTTTCAACTTTTGCGACTTCCGGTTTTCTGGTAGCGGTTTCACGCTTAGCGGCGGAAAAATCGGAGGGCAAGAGCGAATTACAAGGCAGAGCCGAAGCAAAAAAAGTGCTTTATGTTTCGGGAATCATAGCCCTTTCGGTAAGCTCCGTTGCGGCTGCTTTAATGTTTTTCGGTGCAAAAACTTTCTCCGCAGAGTTTCTTAAGGACGCAAGAACTCTGGTTCCGTTGAAAGTCCTCTCCCTCAGCATGCCGTTTATGGCATTATCTGCTTGCTTAAAGGGTTACTTCATCGCAACAAGACGGGTTTACCGACCTGCCTTTGCATCCCTCTTTGAGCAGGTAATGAAAATCTCCGTAACGGTTTTCGTATTTAGTACAGCAATGCGTACAAGCACCGACATCGGCGTTCTTTGTACAGGAATCGTCATCGGAGTAACCGTGGGCGAAATTCTTTCCTACCTCTTTCTTGCGTTTCTCTATTTGTTTTTCACCCCTAAATCAAAAGGCCTGTTCCCCTTCCGAGGAGCAAAGGAAAGCGCAACCGACGTACTCTCGGTAACCGCTCCCATAGCTTTAAGCTCCTACCTTACCTCAGCTCTACACACCGTCGAAAGCGTTTTGATTCCAATTCAGTTTGGACGCTACGGCGGCGGCAGCGCAAAAGCTCTGTCCGACTTCGGAATGATTCGAGGAATGGCGATTCCTGCGCTCTTCTTTCCATTCGCATTCCTCAACTCGTTGCTTTCCATTTTAGTGCCTGAACTTTCACGGCTAAACACCCTTGATGACAAGCTTTTGCGAAACCGAAAAGTTCAACGAATTATGGAATTTACAGTAACGTTCAGCATCTTTTGCGGCGGAGTATTTCTGTTTTTTCCCCGTGATGTCAGCCTTACACTCTACGCCTCAGACGAAGCAACGGACGCGATTCGCATTCTTGCCCTCGTCACCCCTTTTATGTACATAGAAACCATTTGCGACGGACTTCTCAAAAGCATCGGCGAACAAATGAAAACTTTAAAGTACGGGCTTTTCAATTCCGTGCTTAGAATCAGCGTAATTCTTACCGTAATTCCGTTGAGCGGCTCTTTCGGATACCTTTGGCTGTTAGTTGCTTCAAACATCTTTTCCTTTGTGCTTTGTTTCTGCCGTTTAAAGAAAGTGACCGCCTTTAAACTAAACGGATTCTCCCACGTGTTTCTCCCCTGCCTTTACACATTTTTAAGCGGAACAGTTGCCTTTAAACTTGCAGACTCATTCATTTTCGGAGCAATCTGGCAAAAAACAGCGGTTGAATGCGTTGTTTGCATTCTCGTCTTTGCACTGCTTTTCCGACTTTCTCCAAGAAAAGGAAAGGCGGTGGAGCTTTGAACACCAACCTCTACAAATACCTCCCGCTTCGAATCAGCCGAGCAGTCCAATCTCTACCCGATGAAATAATAAATAATCTAACAGAAATAAGACTTCGCTTACAAGGTCCCGTTTCCGTTACCGCCTACGGAAAAAGCTACACCTTTAAGGAAGACGGGAGCTTTTGCAAACCGTTTTACGCAATAAAATCAAACAGAGATGAGCTCAAAGAATGTCTCTCAAGGCTCTGCGTTTCTTCACTCTACAGCTTTGAAGACAGCATAAATCAAGGTTTTATTCCCTTTGAGAACGGCGGACGTGCAGGGGTATGCGGTGAAGCGATTTACAAAAACGGAGAACTGAAAGGTTTTCGTGAAATTTACTCAATAAATCTCAGGATACGCCGACACATTAAGAACTTTGGCTTTGAGCTTGCAAAAGAAATGACACACAAGGGTTTAAAGGG
>JAFXKQ010000152.1 GCA_017531625.1 Clostridia bacterium
CCGTCACCCGCCGCAAGATTAACAAGTCTGCCTTCTGCGATAACGTTGATCGTCCTGCCGTTTGCCAAGGTGTAAGCCGTGATGTTTGTCTTTGCGGGCTTTGCTTCCACAGCCATGCCTTGAAGTGTATCCATGTCAACCTCAACGTTGAAATGACCTGCGTTGCAGAGGATTGCTCCGTCTTTCATACGAAGGAAATCCTTTTCGCTGATGACCTTACTGCAACCGGTAACGGTTACGAAGAAATCACCGATTTCTGCCGCATCGTTCATCTTCATTACCTTGAAGCCGTCCATAACCGCCTCGATAGCTTTAACGGGGTCAACCTCCGTCACGATAACGGAAGCACCAAGCCCCTTAGCACGCATTGCAACGCCCTTGCCGCACCAGCCGTATCCTGCTACAACAACGTTTTTGCCTGCAACGATAAGGTTAGTGGTACGGTTGATGCCATCCCAGACGGACTGGCCTGTGCCGTAACGGTTATCAAAGAGGTACTTACATCTTGCATTATTTACCAGCACCATGGGGAATTTAAGAGCGCCGTCTTTGTCCATCGCTTTAAGACGGATGATGCCTGTGGTGGTTTCTTCACAACCGCCGATGACATCCTTAATTTTCTCGGGATACTCGTTGTGAATGAGGTTTACAAGGTCTCCGCCGTCGTCGATGATGATGTTGGGGCCCGCCTCGATAACCTGTCTGATGTGGTGCTCGTACTCCTCAGGTGTCGCTCCGTGCCATGCGTAAACTTTAAGTCCGTCATGCACAAGAGCCGCCGCCACGTCGTCCTGAGTAGAAAGCGGGTTACTGCCCGTAACGTACATGTCAGCACCGCCAGCCGCAAGCACTTTACAAAGGTACGCAGTCTTTGCCTCCAAATGGATGGAGAGCGCTACCTTAACGCCTTTAAAGGGTTGTTCTGCCTTGAACTTCTCCTCTATTGAACGGAGAAGGCTCATGTTGTTGCGCACCCAGTTTATTTTTAACGCGCCGCTTTCCCAAAGGGCCTCGTTTCTAATTTCGCTCATTTAAGCCTCCAAAATCTTTTGAGGATTTACGCCTCTGCTTTTGCTTCCTCCGCTGCCTTAGCTGCTTCTGCTGCTCTTTCAGCGTCCTTCTGCTCATAATAAGCCTTGAACTGAGGCAAATACTTTCTGTGTGCATCAAGAAGCTCGTCAAGAACTATCGTGCCGTACTTCTGAGAAGAAACCATGGGGTTGATCATAAGGGCGAGGAGCGCCTTGTCATAGCTGCCGCTTACAGCCGCTTCAATCGCTGCAACCTCAAAGCTCTTGATCTGCTGAACAAGACCGATTGCTGCCTTGGGAAGCTTGCCCACTTCGATCGGAACGGGGCCGGCTTTGGTGATCATACAGCTGATTTCTACAACTTCGTCGTACTCGAATTCACGCATTACGCCTCTGTTGCAAGTGTTTACAACCTGAATGTCTCTCTTGTCCGTGTAGATGGAGCAGATAAGATTACAAGCCGCATCGCTGTAAAGTGCGCCGCCACGCTTGGAGAGAAGGTCGGGCTTAATGTCAAGATTGGGATCCTTATAAAGCTCGAAAAGGTCTGCTTCAACCTTCTTAACGGTTTCAGCTCTTGTGCCGTTCTTCTTGTACTTTTCGATAGCTTCTTCAAGGTTTTCCTTAGCCATGTAGTAGTAACGGTGATAAGGGGAAGGAAGAACGCCAAGTTCTCTTACAAAACCACGGTACCAGCTGGTGCCCGTAATGTTGTTCATGGTCATGGTGCCCCACTTTTCGATAACGTCCTTGGTTCTTTCCTTGCCGTCTACGAAAACCTGTGTAGCATAAACCATGTGGTTAAGACCGCCGAAGTTTACTCTTACATCTTCGATGGGACGGTCAAGCATCTTTGCGATGCTGGTGTGCATGCCTATCGGCACATTACAAAGACCGATTGCCTTCTTGTGTGCGCCGTAACGCTGGATAGCTTCGGTAACCATTCCTGCGGGGTTAGTGAAGTTGATAAGCCATGCATCAGGGCAAAGCTCGTGGATGTCCTTACAAATGTCGAGGATAACGGGGATAGTACGGAGGCCCTTGAAGAGACCGCCTGCGCCGTTGGTTTCCTGACCTAAAATGCCGTGGCTCAAAGGAATACGCTCGTCCTTGATACGTGCATCGAGAAGACCGACACGCATCTGAGTTGTAACGAAATCTGCGCCGGGGAGAGCTTCACGTCTGTCAAGAGTGGTGTAAAGCTTCATGGGGACGCCCGCCTTTTTAATCATACGGCGTGCAAGCTCAGAAACGATGTCAAGCTTATGCTTACCTTCTTCGATGTCTACAAGCCAAAGCTCATCAACGGGAAGCTGGTCGTATCTTTTAAGAAAGCCCTCTACGAGTTCGGGGGTGTAAGAAGAACCGCCACCGATAGTAACTATTTTAACGCCCATAAATTAAGTACCTTTCATTCTGTCGCAAGCCGCGGCAAAACCCTTTCTTTAAGACTAAAATTTAAATCCAATTTTATTACGTCAAATTTTTAAACTGCCAAACCGTCTTTTTTATTACTCGCCGTAATTGTCGAAGAAGATGGTAAGCGCACCGATCTTGCCTGCGTTGTTGCCCTGAGTGCAAGCTTCGATGGTTGTAAACTCATCAAGACGGTGATAAAGGGAGAACACCTTTGCTTTGAGGTCGTCAATAAAGCGCTTCTGTGTGCTTACTGCGCCACCGATAAGGAACTTTTCGGGGTCAAGAGCAACTGCGATGTTACCAACTGTGATGGCAATGTCTGTAACCCACTCGTCATAGATCGCTTTGATGCCCGCATCTTTATCAAGGTTTTCAAAAATGTAAAGTCCGTCAACGGTCTTGCCCAAAAGCTCGGAACAACGCTTAACGAGGATGGAAGTAGCAACTACACGGCGAGGTTCAAGGTCAGCTGCGTCCTTGTTGTACTTGGTAATGCAAAAACCAAGTTCTCCCGCCTTAAAGCTCTTACCTCTGTGGAGCTTGCCGTTGATGATAAGAGCTGCGCCGATGCCCGTACCAACGGTCATAACGCAAACGGTTTCAGCTCCTACGCCTGCGCCGATCTTCATTTCCGCAAGGGCTGCGCAGTTACTGTCGTTTTCAACGGAAACACGAAGTCCCGTAAGTTCTTTAAGCTTCTCTTTAAGGTTGTATTTCAAAAACCGCTCGCCGCAGGTATAGTCCGTATTCTCGCCCGTAACGGGGTTAATAAAACCTGCCATAGAAATTGCAATGCCCTGCAAAATCTCGCCGTACTGAGCCTTGTAGCCGTCAATAAGCTCAACAAGCTGTGCAAGAAACTCCTCCGGGTCACGTTTTGTAGGAGTGGATTTAACGCTTTCCTCTTTGAAATCGGGGCTCATTACCGATGACTTGATAAATGTGCCTCCAATGTCCATAACAATGTATTTCTTCAAAACAAAGCCTCCTTCATTTTACCTGCTGATTTATTTTAATTTCAAATAAGTTTCAAAGCTCTTGTTAAAGCTCTTTGTTGATGCGTTTTTCCAACGCTTCAAGCTTTTCGCTAAGTTGTGCCAAGGCCTGGCTGATGGGGTCGGGAATGTGGATCTGGTCGAGTTGTCCCCCGATTTCACCGCCCTGCTCCGCCTTCTGTCTGTTAACCGGCTTTGCGGGAATGCCCACTGCCGTTGCGCCCTCAGGCACTTCGCAAAGCACCACCGCGCCTGCGGCGATCTTTGCGTTATCCCCCACCTTGAAGGGACCTAAGACCTTTGCTCCTGCGCCCACCATGACATTGTTTCCGAGTGTCGGGTGACGCTTGCCCACGTCCTTGCCCGTACCGCCAAGGGTTGCACCTTGGTAAATGGTACAGTAATCGCCGATTTCTGCCGTTTCACCTATGACAACGCCCATGCCGTGGTCGATAAAGAGGCATTTTCCAATCGTTGCGGCGGGGTGAATCTCAACCCCTGTAACCGAACGGGTGAACTGTGAAACCAGACGTGCGGCAAAAAACTTTTTCTTTTTATAAAGGGCAGAAGCTATCCTGTGCCCCGCAAGAGCGTGAACCCCTGAATAAAGAAGAAGAATCTGAGCCGCAGACGTAGCGGCGGGGTCACGTTTCTTTACGCTCTCAATGTACTCATCAAAGCTCTTTTTTGTTTCTGCGCAAATACGCTTGTACTTCTTGAAAATTTTAACCCATTTATCTGAATCAAACTCAATGCATTTATCCGAAATTCCAAAAACAAGCTTCATAACGAATTAATCGTACTCCTTGGAAAAAACGTAGTCATCCATAACGAAACCGTTACCGATGTCACAAACCTGCTCACGGACTATCTCCATGCCCTTCGCCTTATAAACGGCTATTGCGCCGTGGTTGCGGCGGTTAACCGTAAGGTAAAGCTCTTTAATCCCCCGCTCTGCACACAAGCCGTCGAGGAAGTCAAAGGCGACTGAAGCAAGTCCTTTCCCTCTGTGATCCTTTTTGAGGTAGAGCTTACTTAAAAACAGCTTGGAACCCTCATCGTGGATTCCGATGTATCCCGCCCTCTCTCCGTTTTCAAGGGTGATAAAGTAGTACTCGTAGCCCTCGTCCATCTGCTTTGCCATAGCTGCTCGGGACTGGAACTTTTCCACCATGTAGTCTATCTGCTCAAGCGTGAGAATACACGGAAAAAACTCGTGCCACACCTCATTAGCGAGCTCTGCCAGCTCCCCGATTTCCTCTCGGGAAACGCTCAAAACCTTACTCACTGCTGCTCCGCCCCCTGCTCTGCCGCCGCACGGCTGACCGCTTTTGCAAGCTGGTCTGCACAAGAGGTCTTCTTGAACCCGCAGGTGTTACCCTCGCACTTGGCCACAATGTCCTTGTAATCCCATCCGTCGAGAATCTTGGAAATAGCTTTAAGGTTTCCGTTGCAGCCACCGAAAAACTTTATATCCGTAATTTTACCGTCCTCATAATCGAAGCTTATCTCAGAAGCACAAACTCCCTGCGTTCTGTATTTGTACGTCATTTATGTCAGCTCCTTTCGAAGGTTTAGGAAAGAAATTCTTCCCCACCATTAAATCATTTTATTTTAACACACCTAAACAAAGATTTCAATAGCAGATGAAAATTTTGTTGACTTTACGAAAAGTTGTTGGTATTATTTAACTGTGAGAGTTCGTTTTATCCCACATTGTTTTTATTTTACCTTGAAAGGAACGTTTTTTTGAAAACAGATAGAGTTTTTTTAGTGGTTCTGGACAGCTTCGGCATCGGAGAGCTTCCGGATGCGGCAGACTACGGAGACGAAGGTGCAAACACCTTGCGTTCCGTTCGCAGTTCGGGCAAACTTTTTATTCCAAACTTGAAAGCTCTTGGTCTTTACAGCATTGACGGAGTAGGAGCAGAAGACGGCGAAGAGGTGAATGAACCTTTGGCGGCACATTGCAGGCTGAAAGAGCTTTCAGCGGGCAAGGACACCATCATCGGACACCACGAGATTTGCGGACTTGTTGCAGAACACGATTTGCCCACCTACAAGAACGGATTTCCCGACGAAATAATTGAAGAATTCAAGCGGCTCACGGGGCGTGATGTTCTCTGTAACAAGCCCTACTCGGGCACAGAGGTCATCAAGGACTACGGCGAGGAACACATAAAAAGCGGAAGCCTCATCGTTTACACCTCGGCAGACAGCGTTTTTCAGGTCGCGGCTCACGAAGAGGTGGTCCCCGTGGAAACCCTTTACTCCTACTGCGAACAGGCTCGCAAAATGCTTAAAGGAGAGCACGGAGTGGGCAGAGTTATCGCAAGGCCCTTTGTGGGCAAGGACGGGGTTTTTACCCGCACGGCAAACCGCCACGACTACTCACTTGTTCCGCCCAAGGACACCTTGCTTGACTTCCTCAAAGGAGCAGGTCTTGATGTAATCGGCGTGGGCAAAATCAGCGACATTTTTGCGGGCAGAGGCGTTACGGAAAGCTACAAGACCAAGGACAACACGGACGGAATGAACAAGCTTGCAGAAATCGCAAAAAGAGATTTCAACGGGCTCTGCTTTGTTAATTTGGTGGACTTTGATTCCGTTTACGGACACAGAAACGACGTAGAGGGTTACGCAAAGGCTCTTAACGAATTTGACAGTTTTCTAAACGGTTTTCTTCCGCTGCTGCGGGAAAACGACGTTTTGTTTATCACCGCCGACCACGGTTGCGATCCCGGCCACCCCTCCACCGACCACACGAGGGAACACATTCCGCTTCTGGTTTACGGAAAAGCCGTTAAACCCGTTAACCTCGGCACACGTGAAAGCTTTGCAGACATCGGTAAAACCGTTGCGCATCTTCTTGGGGTGGAAACCGAAATGGCGGGCGAAAGCTTTGCACAACAAATTCTTTAAGCTTGTTTTAGGAATCTTATGATACAATCCGACACAAGGAAAATTTTAATTTTATCGAAAGGGGAGCTTTCCCGATTATGAAAAAATTTCTTGCTCTTTTAATGATTTTCGCCCTTCTTTGCTCTGCGCTGGTTGCCTGTGGCGACAACGATAAAAACGAATCCTCCGCAGACGATTCTAAAGATGAATCAGCAAACACTTCCGACAGCAACTCCTCTACAATTCCTTCCGACGGCTCCGAAAACGGAGAGGTAGTTCAGATCCCCGAAATGGAGAACCTTTCGGAGTACATTAAGCTTGGGGCTTATAAAGGGCTTTCCGTTACCAACGTTGAGGTTACCGACGAAGTTCTTGCGGACAAGCGTTTTGACCTTCTCCTCACCTACTGTAACTACGCAGAAGACGAAGTTGTTGACCCCAAGGTTGTGGTTGAAATGGCTGACAAAGCAAACATTGACTACGTGGGAAAACTTGAAGGTGTTGCTTTCGAAGGCGGCACGGGCACGGATTACGATTTGGTTATCGGCAGCAATTCCTTTATCGACGGTTTTGAATCAGGTCTTTTAGGCGTGGCTGAGGGCGAAACAGTTGACTTAGAGCTTACCTTCCCCGGTGACTACCACAATGCGGAAATGGCAGGGGTTACGGTAGTGTTCACCGTTACCGTAAACAGCATCGCAAAGGCTTCTTTCCCTGAGCTCAGCGAAGCGTTCCTCGAAGAAAAGTTTGACGTAAGAACAGAAAAGGAATTTGAAGCTTTCATTAAGGACGAAGCGGAAATCGACGCCAAGAAGAAAATGTATTCCGAAGCATGGAAACAGGTTCTTGATGGCTCTGAGCTGATTCAGATTCCCCAGGCTCTCCTCGATTCGTACATTAACGCAGACGTTGAATACTACAAATACTACGCTTCCTCCTACGGAGTTACTCTTGAAGAGCTCATCAACATGGACGAAACGGCTCTCAGAAAAACTCTTTCTTCCAACTACACACAGCAAATCAAGCAAGAGTTGGTTCTTTACGCCATTCTTGACAAAGAGATCGGCAGAGAAATCTCCGACGAATTGTTCAATGCAAAGGTTGAGGAATACGCAGAAAGCAACAACATGACAAAAGAAGATTTCCTCGAAAAGTACGAGAAGGAAAACATAAACGAAAGCATTTATTGGGACAGCGTAATAGAATTTGTTTTCTCCAACGCTAACTTAAAGTAAGAAGCGCATAAAAGCTTAAAAAGCATAAATCAACGGGCTGTAAAACCAAAGTTTTACAGCCCCAAGTTGATGACAAACCTTGTCATCAACTTGGCAGATTGCTGAGAAAGAGTGCAGAAAAGACGAACCGAGGCGAGAACTGTACCAAGTTACTGTGAGCCGAGGTTCGTTTTGAACGAAAAAATAAGGTAAATGGCAGAAAAATCGGGGCA
>JAFXKQ010000153.1 GCA_017531625.1 Clostridia bacterium
AGTTCAGCGTCAGTCTGAAGGATAACAGCAGCGTCGATGGAGTCAACAGTACCGTCAGCATTTACGTCGCCCTTTGCAACTGCGGGATCAACGGGAGGAACGTCTTCTGCTACTGTGTTAAGACCCCATACTTCGATCTCGTCGAGAACGATGTAGGAAGAAGAACCAACGAATTCAACCTTTACGTACTGACCGGAGATGTACTCTTCGTTAACGAAGTCAGTTGTGTAAACGAAGTCATATCTATCACCGGAGAAAGCGTTAGCTTCAACAGGAGTATCAACAACTGTCCAATTCTCAGCATCGTCGGAAACGGAAACGATGATTTCATCAATAGCAGCATAGCCCTTGGTGTTCATGTTTTCGTCAACTACGTCACAGAGATAAATCATGAAGATATCGCTCTTCTTTTCGCCGAGGTCGAATACTACGGTGTAGGAGTCGCCTTCAACTGCAACGACATCGTCGCACTTACCGTCTGTGAGATAGAAGTCCTTATCTGTGTAGTCTTCATTCTCTTCTTTGTCTACGAAGTACTTACCATCACCGAGGTCAGAAACATATTCTGCGTCAGCAACATAGTTTGTAGCGTTGAATACGTTGATGGTGTAAGTTGTGGATTCGTAGCAAGGAGCAGAAACAGTAACTACGATTTCGTTCTTACCTTCTTCGAGAAGAATGTGGAGAGCGCCAGCTTCGTCAGCGATTGTTGACCAATCATAGATGGTTTCAAACTGGAACTCAGTAAGTTCGATGTGTGCATCATCTTCATCGTGGTCGCAATCATCCCAAGGGGTGCAAACGATCTTGCCAACTCTTTCGGAAGTCTGCTTGGGGTAAGACTTGATGGTTACCAAATAGTTATCAGCGTCGTCATAGCTGCCTTCGGTTGTTTCGTAAGAGAACTCTTCGGAAACGATTGTGATAGTGCCGTCAACTGCAACGCTTACAACTGTTTCAACGTTAACGATAACGCTGTTAATTGTGAGATCAGAAGCCATTCTTGCTGCGCCATAGTCCTTTTCAGCGAGCTTGTATGTGGTGGTGAACTTAATCTGGTTTGTGCCAACGCTCTTTGCTGTCTCGTAAAGAGAAACTGCAAATGCATCTTCCTTTTCAGGATCGATAACTGCGTTGAAGTCGCCTTCTACCTTGCTGGAAACGTCTGTACGGATAGATTCCATTTCAGCGATTTCTGTGCAATCCTCAACTTTGTGACCATAGTGGCCGTTAGCGTACTTAACAGCTTCGCCGCCGTTTACGGAAACGGTGATTGTAGGATCAAGCCAGAAGGATTCGCCGATACCAGCTTCGAGATACTTAGCGAGGAGAGCGTCAACTGCTTTGTCAGAGAGAACTGCATAGTTGTCTTCGCCAACAAGAGCCTTGTAAGCTTCTGCGCCAGCTTCGTTGTGGTCAACGTTCCATTCAGTTACCTGAAGTGCATAGGTGTCTTCGAGAACTGCTTCAGTATCAAACTGACCGTCGCCGATAACAATGCAGCTTACCTTTTCGGTGCTTGCAGATGCAGCGAGTTCTTCAGCTGCAGCGATAGCAGCATCAATGTCTGTAACGCCATCAGCGTCAACCTTTTCGATAGCCTTGTCGAGCTTATCGATTGCTGTCCAACCGGAATTGTAGGTGCTGTCATTGCAAACAACTACTGCGAATTCCTGCTTAGTGAACTTAGCATACTTTGCATCGTACAAAGAGTTAGCGATTTCAGCGATAGCAGCCTTAACCTTAGCAATGCTCTTTGCAGAAAGTGTGTCGGAAACGTCAACGATAAAGATAACGCTGTTGTCGCCGTAAATCTTGTTGTAACCGGGAGCGTCGAGCTCGCCAAGGTCAGCACTCTTGAAAGCGTCGAGAGCAAGATAAATGCTGTTGCCGGGAACGAGAGATACGTACTTGTGAGCGCCTGCGCGGTCATAGAGATTGCTTACGAAGTAGCCGTCTTCTTCTGTTGCATCAGTACCATAAAGGTCAGGCCAGTAAAAGCCGAACTCTTCGTGAACGCCGTAGATGTAGAGATCTTCAAGAGTTGCGTTTGTAGCAACCTGGATTTCGGGGATAACGTCCCAAATCTGGATCTCGTCGAGAGATGCAACATAGCCGGTAGAATAAGTAACAACCTTAACGCACTGAGCTGTTACATTGCCGCCTGCGAGGCTAGCTGCGTCAACGATAATGTTCTTTGCTGTAGCTGCAACATCGGAAACGATGAGAGCCTGCTCGGTAACTGCGAAATCCTTGAACTCTGTACCGTTGGTGGAATAACCAAAGGTGATAACATCAAGACCTCTGTCAGAAGTACCTTCGCCAAGGTCCTGACGAACATTGAGGAGCTTGAGGCCCTGGAATTCACGAGCCTTACCAAGGTTGAAAATGTAAGTGTAGGTAGCTTTTCTGCCCATCATTGCAACAGAAGTGCCTGCAACTTCAGCGCCACCATTGTCAGCGAGAGTAGTAGCGTCGCTGTACTTACCGTCGGTGAGGAGCTTGTTGCCAGCGTCCTCATTGCCGCCGCGCCATGTAATGTCTGTTCCGCCCCACTGATCAACAACGGATACAGTGTACTTTGCATCTTTGTCAGCGGCCCAGTTGTTGTAATCGGAGTCTTCAGCAGATACAGTGAAAGCGAAGCATCCAATTACCATGATAAGGGAAAGAACTAATGCTGTGAGTCTTTTCATCATAGAAATTCCTTTCTTTGTAGATTTTACCCGATTATAACATAGAAAAAACTGCTTGTCAATAGTGTGAGGTAAAATTTTGGAGTTTATTTTAGTGTTTTTTGCCCGATTTTTTTACTATCTGTCGACTTCACCACCTATCCCGTACATACAGAAAAACGGAAGCGGCGCATAGCCGTTTCCGTTTCAGCTTCAAATTTTAAAATGTTCCGCGCTTGGTTCCGCAGTTCATACAGAACGAATGCGTTTCCCCAAGCTCGTTTCCGCAATTGAGGCAAAATGTTTTTTGCGGCTTGGATACTTCTTCAGCCGGAGCTTCTGCCTTTGCTTCAAGCGCAATTTCAACAGCCGGCTCTGCAACCTGTTCTGCAATCGGCTCTATAACCGGCTCTGCAACCGGTACTGCCACATTGTTCGCAACCGATTCGCACGCCTTTTCTTCGACAGGGGTCTGCGTAGCATTTTCTGTGTCCACAAGCTCAGGAACAGGCACAGTTTCGGTCATCGGCTCGCCGTACTTAGCGCCGCAAAACTGACAGAACACAGCGCTTGCAGAATTAACCTGTCCGCAAGTGGGGCAGGGCTTGCCCGTTTCTGCCGCAGGCGCAACATAGTCAACCCCAAGTCTGCTTCCGCAAAGCTGGCAGAACGAAGAATCCGGGTTGTTGACGTGTCCGCAACCGGGTTTCTTACAAGTGCGCGCCGCGAGTGCCGCCGCCTCTGCCTTCTCACGCTGAACTTTTTCTTCACGCGCAAGGACAATTTCGGCTTCTTGAGCTTTGACAGCGTCAATTATAGCATCGTATTGCTCCTTCATGTCCGGGAAGGCACTCAAATCGCCTTCTTCTGCAAAACGCTTCCCCAAGCGATAATAAAAGCTGTCTTTATCCGCATTAAGTTTCTTTATTTTGTCGTTTGCAGCATCTATGCGAAGCTCAAATTCATCCTTTGTAGAAAAAAGGTTTCCAAACACGCCTGCCATACCAACACCTCCGTAATCTCCTATGGATTCGTCCGTTTTAATATAATGTAACTTTATTCGCCCAAAATTATCTCATAATTGTAGTAAGCGGCATTGAGTATACCGTACTCGGGATAGTACTCAAGGTAGACACCGTGGGCAAATCCGTTTTCGTCCTCGGGTTCCTGGCACTTGTAGTAAAACGCTTTATTAGTAGCATCTTCTATGTCCGAATCCGTCATACTTTCGACAACGGGATACCCCGCCTCTTCCAAATCGGAAAGGACTTTTTCAAACGCTTCATCAGTTACCGCATCGAACTTCACGGTAATCAACCAATAAGGGTCAAGTTCGCCGGTAAACACTGTTGTACCCTGGGTATCCTCCTCGCTCACGTAAGCTTTGTATGCAAAATCACTGAAGCTGTAAGCATCCACCGCCGGGAAAAACTCAGTAAGAACTTCGGGGAAAGTGTACTCGCCCATCTCTCTTACCATGAGAACAACAGTAAACTCATCTTCCCACTCCGAAGATTTGAAATCAAAGGTACGGTAGCTCTGATAAACCGTAGTAACATACTTTTTGTTATACCAGGAAGCAGTAAGGGTTTGTGTGTACTTATCAATATCACAACCCTCGCCTGTCCAGCCAAGGCTCTCAAAAGCTTTATCAAGGTTCTTCCACTGCTTTGTCGAAACCTTTAACGTCAACAGCCAACACGGGAACCCTTTTGTATTTTCTTGCACGTCTCCGAGGTATTCGCTGAAATACTCAGTACGCTCTACGGAATTGACCTTTATTCTCTGCGGGAAGCAAGGGGGCAAAAAGCTTGACGCCCACTGACCTTCGGCAGCACGCTCCACGCCGTCATAAGTCCACTCCTCAACCGGGTCATAAGGAGCAGAGGTATCAGAAACGCCGTCTATTTCAGTATGGGTCCAGCCCTCATAAACAACCGGCCCGTAATCCTCTCTTGCAAGCCAAATGCAAAGCCCTGCTATCGCCGCAATCGCAAGAATTACACCGATAATGATGGCTGCGTTTTTACCGGCCTTTTTATAATTAAATTTCTTCTTTTTATTAAGATACGCTTTTGCGCCGGTCTTCTTGCGCTTGCTTTGTCCGTGTGTTCCCAAGGCGTACACCTATCCTTTCAACTTGTTGAATCTTATGCAACATTTTCAGTTATTCTCAACTACATTATAAACGCTTCGCTTGTTTCTGTCAACATTTTTCACCTCTTTTTTGATGCTAAAACACATTTTATCCTTGATACCAACGCAGTTTTGGTGTATAATGTCATGGTAATAAAGTTAAGTTTTTTGGAGGCAGCCATGAAAGGTTTTAAACTTCTGGATTCAGCTTTAAAATTTGAAGAGCAGTTCAAATTTATGGAATCCCTCGGACTTATCGCTCTCGGCGGTGACACGGAGCTGTCCGTCGAAAAAGGCGAAGCGGGCGTTACATACGTTTCCCTCAAAGACAGAAAAGCACAAATCAAATTCGGTAACAAGCACGAAATTTTCAAGGGCGTGTTTATGCTGTGGCAAAACCTTGAAAAGAACGAGTACAGCGTTACGCTCAAAGCGTCCTTTGAACAAAACGGAGTTATGGTAGATAATTCAAGAAACGCTGTTCTCTCCCCCACCACGATGAAGGAGCAAATCGCCACTTACGCTGCCTTCGGCCTTAACACGGTTTTCCTCTATAACGAAGAAACTTTTGAGGTAGACAACCAGCCATACTTCGGTTACATGCGAATGGGATATTCCCAAGCGGAAGTGAGAGAGCTTTGTGATTTTGCAAAGGGGTTCGGGATCGATCTCATTCCTTGCGTGCAGACTCTTGCTCATTTAGGAAGAATTTTCCATTGGCGTTGCTACTACCCCCTTTGCGACATGGGAGACACCATTCTCATTGAAGAAGAGGCTACCTATAAACTTATCGAAGACATTGTTGCTTCATGGCGTAAATGCGTTGACAGCGAATACATCAACATCGGCATGGACGAGGCGTTCCACCTCGGCAGAGGTAAGTACCTTGATAAGCACGGATTACAGCCTCGCTTCGAAATAATGTGCCGGCACTTGGAGAGAGTTATCGAAATCTGCAAGAAGTACGGTTTTAAGCCCATGATGTGGAGCGACATGTTCTTCCACATCGCTTTTGGCAATTACCACAACGTTTCCGACGATGACAGCATAGACGCAGAGCTTCTCGCAAAAGTACCCAAGGAAGTTGCCCTCGTTTACTGGGATTACTACAACACCGATGAGCAAAAGTACGACAAAATGTTCAAACGTCATCTGCTCTTCGGCAACCCCGTAGGCTTCGCAGGCGGGGCTTGGAAATGGAGCGGTTTTGCACCCGCGAGCGCACACAGCTACAAGGTTACAAAACTCGCCTTAAAGAGCGCCCTTGAGAACGGAATCAAACTCGCCTTTACCACAGCATGGGGCGACAACGGCGCGGAATGCTCTCTTAATTCCGTGCTTCCGGTAATTGCGCTTTACGGAGAATACTCTTATTTTGGAAGCAGTCCCGAAACCGATGCGCAGGTAGAAGCAGACGTTCTTGCGGCAAGCGGCTACACAGTGGAAGAGTTTTTCGCGCTTTGCAAGCCCAACCACGGAGTAACCGAGACTGAATCTCCGTACTCCTGCCCGGCAAAGTACCTTTTATTCAATGACGTACTCATGGGGCTTTTCGACAGACACACAAACGATTCCTACCCTCCTTTCTACGAAGCTGTAGCGAAGGAATTAGGAGATTTGGCAAAACGGGAGAGCAGAATTTCCTACATTTTCGACACCCTATCAAAGCTTTCCGCGGTCATCGCCAAGAAATGCAGAATCGGCGTAGCTCTTAAATCCGCTTACGACGCAAAAGACAAAGAAGCGCTTAAAGACATAGCAAGCAACAAACTGCCCGAAATTCTCCGTCTCGTTGATGAGTTTTATAAAGCTTTCCGTTACCAGTGGTTTAAAGAAAACCGCCGTGGCGGGTTTGACGTGCAAGACCTTAGAATAGGCGGTTTGATCAAGCGCATCAAAACCGCCATCGACGTGATAAACATGTACCTAAGCGGCGAAATCGAAAAAATCGAAGAACTTGAAATAAACAGACTCTACTTTGATTGCCGACCCGAGGATTCAACCGGAGACCTAAACCTCAGCATCAACATGTACGAACGCATGGCTACCGTTAACATCACAAGCCGTTTCTAACAGAAATCTATTTAAAGAAGAGGCTTACGTTTTCTTGACAACCGGGGCTATAACTGTTATACTTAGGTTAGTGTAACTGTTATAGCCCTTTTTCGTTAGTACAAGCGATAAATCACACCGTCATGAAGGCTAAATTACCTATTTCGGCCATCACAAATAAAACATTTTATGAAAGGAATCGACACAATGAAAAGAACGCTTTCTCTCCTCCTCGTCGCAGTTATGTGTCTTGGGATTTTTGCAACCGTTCCGTCCATTAAAGCCGAAGCGGTTTCTTCCCATCTCTACATGATCGGCACTTTCCCCGGCGAAGATTGCAACACTTCAATGAACATCGGTTGGCACTCCGATTACACCTACACCAACTGCTACGTTGAGTACACTCTTAAATCCGATGCTGATTTTTCCAACAGTATGACAGCAACGGGCACTTACGACAGCGATGACTACCTTTGGTTCTATAACAGAATCGTTGGTTACTCTGCAGACGGACGCACCTGCACCACCAAGTTTCTTAATTGGGGTTTGACTCTTGAAAACCTTACACCTGACACAGATTACATTTACCGCATCTGGGACGGCGAAGGCGCTTGCAGCGAAGTTCACAACTTCAAGACCTCCGGCGCAGAGAATTTCAGTATTCTCTGGCTTGGCGACGACCACGTTTTCAGTTCCGAACCTCAAAGAGTTCAAAACTGGAATGACATGTACAACCACCTCAAAACCCTGGCAGAATACGAAATCGGTTTCCAGCTTTCTACGGGCGACACAGTTACTTCCGGCGACCGCTACGGTGACTGGCTGACGGTTTACGAGCAGGATTTTGCTAAGGAAATGATGCTTGCAAACGTCCTCGGCAACCATGACTCTTATGACGACGTTATGCTTGCAGA
>JAFXKQ010000154.1 GCA_017531625.1 Clostridia bacterium
TAGTGATTGAAAACGTCGTATCCATTGACAAGACTGACTTCGAGAATTGGTACGGCGAGGGCTACGGATACGTTGATGAAAACGGCGACGTGGTGATTGACATACCCGGTTCAGTTTCTTCGGAGGACGAAGGAAGCGAGGATAATTCACAAGAGGATCTCTTCCCGATGAAAGTTTACGAAACAATTCGCAATTCCAAGGGGGAAGTGATCTGCGAGTTCTACTACAATCCCGACCTTTACTACGAAATCGTTTTTGATGAACTGTCTGATGACGGGATGCCTGTTAAGGTGGTGACGTGCCGTGAGCTTCACGAGGCGAATCTCATTCTTTTGAGGGTGGAGTCGGTACTGTTGTTTTTGATTGCGGCGGATTTCGTAGCGGCGGCAGTCATTTATTTGATAAAGGTTTTCGGCGATAAGAAAAAAGCGTGAGGACGGCGTTTGAGTTTAAGCGGCGGTTCTTGCGGTGCGAATTTAGAGCGAAATCAAATAAAGGATTTGGAATTGATTAAACAGTCAGTTTTAATGATTTGCCCCCTGCAATTCTTGTGTTTAGCAGATTGCGGGGGATTTTTCTGATTTATGGTGGAATTTGGGGTTTCTCTTCTAAAAAGTTGAGTTTTCACGCCTTGAAATCTTTTGTCAGCCGTGCTATAATTAATTTCAATGCAGTTGTTTTTTATTCTTTATGCTTGGAGGAACTCTTATGACAATGAAATCCCTCGTTTTAGCTGAAAAACCCTCCGTCGGGCGTGAGCTTGCCCGTGTTCTCGGTTGCAAAAAGCGTGCCGAGGGTTACATCGAGGGCGATAAGTACATTGTTACCTGGTCGTTGGGGCATCTTATTACCCTTGCTGACCCTGAGGCTTATGACGAGCGTTACAAGAGGTGGAGCTTGGATTATTTGCCGATGCTCCCCAAAAAGATGAAGCTTACCATCATAAAAAACACAGCGTCCCAGTTCCGTGTGGTTCACGCTCTCACTAAGCGCAAGGACGTTTCTGAGCTGATCATCGCCACTGACAGCGGGCGCGAGGGCGAGCTGGTTGCGCGTTGGATTATGATGAAGTGTGCTTGGAAGGGAAAGACACGCAGACTTTGGATTTCCTCACAGACGGACAAGGCAATCAAAGAAGGCTTTGCAAACCTAAAGGACGCTAAGGAGTACGACAATCTGTTCAAGAGTGCCGAGGCACGTTCCCACGCCGATTGGATCGTGGGAATCAACGTTACCCGTGCGCTGACCTGCCGTTTTAACACTTCGCTTTCCGCAGGTCGTGTGCAGACTCCTACACTTGCTCTTATTGTGGAGCGTGAAAACGCCATCAAGAGCTTTGTGTCAAAGGAGTACTTTACGGTCAACGCAAAGACCAAGGACTTTGTTGCTACTTACAAGGACAAAAAGGGCGTTGCACGCATTTTTGATAAACAGACGGCAGAGGAGATCGCCGCAAAGATTAAGGGCAAGACGGGCGTTATCAGCGCTCTCACGAGCCAGCTTAAGCAGACACCGCCTCCTGCGGCTTACGACCTTACGGAGCTTCAGAGGGATGCTAATAAAAAGTACGGCTTTTCAGCTAAGGAAACTCTTGCTGCGATGCAGTCTCTTTACGAGAGACACAAGGTTTTGACTTACCCGAGGACGGATTCGAGATACATCACGGAGGACGTGGCGGAAACTCTTGGCGAAAGACTCCGTGCTCTGCTTCGCACACCCCATGCAGAGTTTGCCAGAAAGCTTTTAAAAGAGCCGAAGCTTAATACGAAGTACATTGTAAATTCCGCAAAGGTTACAGATCACCATGCCATCATCCCCACAGAACAGCAACCCGATTTTTCGGACATGACGGCGGCGGAACGTTCAATTTACGATTTGGTGGTCAGAAGATTCCTTGCGGTTTTGATGACTCCCTTCAAGTACGAGGAGACGAAGATTGTCTTAGACGTTGAGGGCTACGATTTCCACGCAAAGGGGAAGGTCATCAAGGACAGCGGTTGGAAAGCTGTTTACGGTACTAACGTGGTTGACGACGAGGAAGAGACGGACGAGGACGAGGCGGATCAAAGCTTGCCACCTCTCAAAAAGGGCGACAGGGAAGAGGTTCTGTCTTCAAAGCTCAGCGCGGGGCGGACTAAGCCCCCAGCCAGGTACACGGAGGCTACTTTGCTTTCCGCTATGGAGCACCCCAGCGTAAGCGACCGCGCTCTCTCTAAGGTTTTGTCCGAAACCAGCGGTCTTGGTACTCCAGCAACCCGTGCGGACATCATAGAAAAGCTCTTTTCCGCCTTTTACGTTGAGAGGAACGGAAAAGAAATCGTTCCCACCACTAAGGGGATTCAGCTGATTTCCATTGTTCCCGAAGAGTTGAAGTCAGCGGTTTTGACAGCGAAATGGGAAGAACGCCTTGCTCTGATCAGCAAGGGCACGGCAAGCGCAGAAGCTTTTATTAAAGAGATGCAGGATTACTCCACTAAGTTGGTTTCGGAGGTTAAAGCTTCTGACAAGAAGTACGTTCACGAGAACGCCACAAAGGAAAAATGCCCCGAATGCGGAGAGGTTTTGCTTGACGTAAAGGGTAAGAAGGGCAGAATGTACGTTTGTTCCAACACGGAATGCCGTTACCGCCGTACCTTGGAGCTTGACACAAAGGCGAGATGCCCAAACTGTCACAAGTTTATGACGCTCAAGGGTGAGGGTGACAAGAAGCAGTTCTTCTGTTCCTGCGGTTACAGGGAAAAGCACGCGGATTTCAGCGCAAGAAAGAAGTCCGAGGGTGCTTCCAATTTTGAAGTGAAGAAGTTTATGCAAGAGCAGAAAAAAGAGGAAAGCAAGGGATTTAACAACGCTCTTGCAGAACAGCTTGCCGCCTGGAGTAAGGGAAAAAAGTAGTTTGCCGTTTTTTAAAATCAAGGCAAAGTAATAAATTTGTAAAAAAAGAGGGGGAAGGTTGATGGATTTAAGCTCGCTTCCAAAGATTTTGGTCAATTTCTTGTCCTATAAACTTAACATTCAAGGCTGTTCCGCCCTCACGGTAAAAGAGTACTCGGCAGACCTTTGCGACTTTTTGAGTTACGCTCTTTCCAAAGCGCAGGGCAAACCGAAGGATGAAGTGGACCTTAACGACGCAGATGTGGATTTTGTCGCAAATTTGAGCACGGACACGGTTTATTCCTACCTTCTGTACTTGGCGGAGGTAAGAAAAAACAAACCCGCTACAAGGGCAAAACGGCTTTCTGCCATTAAGTCCTTTTACAAGTACTACACCTCTAAAAAACTTGAGTTTGAAAAAGACCCTTCCAAAAACGTAGATTCTCCAAAACTTAAAAAAGCTCTTCCAAAGTTTTTGTCCCTGAAGCAGTCAACGGAGCTTTTGAATTCACTTGACCGAAGAGACCCGAATTATGAGCGAAACTTTTGCATACTGATTCTGTTTCTCAGTTGCGGAATGCGTCTTTCCGAGCTTGTGGGCATAAACCTGTCGGACGTGGATTCGGAGCTTGAAAAGCTTACCGTCACGGGCAAGGGAAATAAAATGAGAACGCTTTTCCTTAACGATGCCTGCAAGAGTGCTCTGAGGCAGTACCTGAGAGTTCGTGAGCGCAAGGTCAGGGAAAACAATCAGATTATCAAAGATAAGAATGCGCTTTTCCTCAGCAAGCAAGGGAAACGCATTTCACAAAAAACGGTACAATGGTTTGTAAAAAAGCAGTTTGAGATTTGCGGAATGAAGGACATGGGCTTTTCCGTCCACAAACTGCGCCACACAGCGGCAACCTTAATGCACGGAGAGGGAAAGGTGGACGTACGTGTGCTTCAAGAAATTCTTGGGCACGAACAGCTTAACACCACACAGATTTATACACACGTTACCAGCGAGAATTTGAAAAAGGCAACGTCGGCAAGCCCTCTCGCCTCCTTCAAGCCCGACACAAAAAACACGGTTAACACCTCGAAAGAATCGAAAGGCACAGACAATGAAGATCAATAATTACACGCTCAGCGGATACGACGTTTTTCCAAACGATTTTGTAAAACCCTCCAGCCTTTTTAACGTAATGCAGACCGCGGCCGGTCAGGATTCGGCACAGTACGGCGCAGGCTACAACGACTTGATAAAAGACAAGATGGCTTTTGTCATGACTAAGGCAAGGCTTATCATTGAAGCCCCCATAAGAAATGAAACCAGAATCACTGTCAAAACTTGGGGCAAAAAGGTAAGCGGAGTTTCGTTTCTGAGGGATTACCTCGTTTACGGTGAGGACGGTGCGGTGGTTGCCCGTGCCTCGACCCAGTGGGCGTTGATCGACTTTGAAAGCAGACGTTTGCTTCGACCCTCGGCTTTGAAAACGGACGTTTCCTCGAATGTGGAAGAAAGCGCTGAGGTGGCGGTCAACCGCAGACTTCCCGTTAATGAAGAAGTCAGCCCGATTTGCCATGAGCGTAAGATCAATTTTTCTGATGCGGACATTAACTGCCATCTCAACAACTGCCGTTACGCAGATTTGGTTTGCGATGCCTGCGGTTTTGATTTTACAAAACAGCACGTTACGGACATCGAGATTCATTATTCAAGCGAGCTTCCAATCGGTGAAACGGTTGAGATTGAATCCTTTGTTGAAGGCGACACGGCAACCCTTGTAGGTAAAAAGAAATCCTGCGGAACGGTTTCGTTTTCCGCAAGGATCAAAGTAGAATAGAGTGACTGAATTAAAAATCAGGGGCTTAGTAAGTTAAAACGACTTACTAAGCCCCAGACCGCTGACAAAGGCGCAGAGCACGAAAAATAAAAACAAACTTATTGCATTAAAGTTGAAAAATCGGGGCA
>JAFXKQ010000155.1 GCA_017531625.1 Clostridia bacterium
CTTTACTCCGCCGCAGTAAATAATCAATTCTTCATAAGAAGTTCCGACCGCCACAGCCACCGTTCTTGGTGCGTTAACGCAATCCCCTCCAACGCTGACAAGCTTGTTAACCACAGGCATCCCCGTGGCAAAGGCGTTAAACACATTAAACGCCGTTTCCGCTTTAAACACGGCGTAACCTATTTCAATAACCCTTTTCTCCGCAGGCACAGCCTTCCCGAAAAGTGAATAAACCAACAAATTCTCGTCATCCTGAGGGTACTTGGCTTTAAGGACAACCGTATCAATCAACGCTCTGTCAGTAATCTGTTCCGACAAAACCTTTTCAGCCTTAGCTCCGTTTTCGTCAAAGGCAAAAACCGCTTTTCTCGCCCCTAACGCCTTTATCAAAAGCTTTGCTCCGTTTATCAGCTCCTTAGGATGCTCAAAAGCAAAGCTCCTGCCCACGGAAATGTGCGGATCGCTGTCAATGCAGTTGATAACGATTTGCTTAATCTTGCCCGTGTAACGCAGAATCCGTTCAAAAACGGGTTCACCGTCCCTGTCCGTAACTCCCGCAAGGCGCAGCCTCTCCGCCATCTCCTCAGCGTTAAGAACGTCAATCGCCCTCGTTTCAGGAAAAAGGTCCAAACGAACCGAGTTCAAAAAATCGTTTTGGACCGTAACTACGGGGACGCTCTCACCCAAAGGCGAAGCTCCGTTTTCCACCTTAACGACCTTGCCCGAAACGCTTGAGTGAACGTGACAGCCCGAACCGCCTTTTGCGGCTCCGATCTGACTGCCGATTTTAACCGTGTCGCCCACGGAAACCGTAGGCACGTATCCCTCGCTCTCCCGTCTTCCGAGATTAATGGAAACAAAAGTGGGGGCGAAAAACTCTTCCGATTTAAAACTGCTGATTCTGTTTTTTATTTTAACGCCGCCAAAAAAGCTGTTATTTGGCATAGCTTGAACCGCCCTTTCGATTGTATTATCATCCAAAATGGATTATACAATAAAAGCTTTCGTTTTTCAACGCTTATTTTTCTTTTCAAAGAAGAAAAAACTATTGAATTTTGTCGAAGCTTATGTTAAACTATTATTGTATAATGCGGTATTTTCCGCCGTTGGAGGGAATTTTAATGGAATTAACCGACAAATTAGAGATTAAAGTTTTTATCCTTTTCCTCATGAAAAACATAAACGAGCCCCTGGATATAGTTACAATAAACGACCTCATGCTTCAGGACGCTTTTGTAAACTACTTTGATTTTTCCGAATGCTTTTACGATTTGTTGGAATCGAAGCAGGTTTTTGAAACGAGGGTAAACGGCGAACCTCTTTACCAGATTACTCCCGAAGGCATCGAAGCGGTGGAAAACCTTGAGGATTCCCTTTATGCAAGCGTTAAGGACAAGGCGCTCAGGTCTGCCCTCAGACTGCTGGCTCTCAAAAGGCACGGCAACAGAATCACCAGCAAAATCACGGAAAACGGTGACGGCTACACCCTTGAGACAGCCATCGTCGACAACGAGAAAACCCTTTTCAGGCTTGAGGTTTACCTTACCGAAGAGGATTATGCAAAGAGGTTGAAAAACAACTTTGACGAAAAGGCGGAAATCATCTACAAAGGCGCACTTTCTCTCCTTTCGGGGGATGTAAACTTTATTTTCAACGAGTAGACTATGAAAAATGCAGATAAAAAGCAAAAAGCTTTGCTTCTTGTTTCCGAACTTGAAAAGCTGTACCCTAAAGCGGAATGTGCCCTTAAATACGAGGGCGACCCTTACCGACTTTTGGTGATGGCGGTGCTGTCCGCACAGTGTACGGACAAAAGAGTTAACGAGGTTTCGGTTTCACTGTTTGAAAAGTACCCAACTCCTGAGCTGTTGGCGGCAAGCCCCGAGGGAGAGCTTGAAGAAGTGATAAGATCGGTGGGGCTTTACAACAGCAAGGCAAAAAATTTGCGTGCCGCCTGCAAAAGACTGTGCGAAGTTTACGGCGGAACGGTACCGAAGGAAATGGACGAGCTTTTGAGTCTTGGAGGAGTGGGGAGAAAGGTTGCAAACCTGCTCAGAGGCGACCTTTACGGACTTGGGGGAATCGTTGCAGACACCCATTGCATCCGCATCTCCGCAAGGCTTGGACTTACCGCAAGCAAAGCAGCGGCAAAAGCTAAGAATTACCCCTCGCCTTTGGAAACGGAAAAAATTCTGTCAAAGCTCATTCCCTTGGAAAAGCAAAGTGACTTTTGTCACCGTCTTGTTCTTTTTGGGCGTGAAATCTGTGATGCACGCTCCCCAAAATGCGGCAACTGTCCCATTTCGGAGCACTGTCAGTCAAGAGACGGAAACACTAAGGTCAAGGACTGAACCAAAGGCTTGACTCGCTCACCGTTTAATAAAAAACAAATCCGACCTAAGGTTTTAAATCAAAGGTCGGATTTTATTGTTGCATTATTGTTGCAATTAAAGAAACTAACTCATTTTGCCCGTTTTGCCCTGATGCCTTTTAAAACCGCCCGGATTACCCAAGCGAGAGCGCAAACCAGCAGTAAAAGCGCAAAAAACAATCCTAAAACCAAAGCGCCCAGACCGTCCCATCCCTCGTAGTAAACGTAGGACAAAACGATAAAGCACGTCGCCGAAACGAAAAACAGCATCGCGGGAATCAGTCGAATCAAAAGGTTCTTAACCTTACTGCAAAGGAGCAACTGAACAAAAAAGACGGCAACGGAAACCAAAACCAAAAAAACTTCCGTCTTGATTTTAAACAATCCCAAATCAACCATTTCTGTCCTCCTGCCTGTCAAAAAGGCGTCTCGGTCACCCTCGACGCCTCTCATTAAAATCAAAGATCAAAAATGCAACTAAGAATTCCCCTCGGTTTTTTCAGCCGCTTCTTGCACCCTCTCGCTAATGGGAACGTAGGAACGGCGGGAAGCCACGTTTTTGTACGCAGGTCTGATTATCTTACCCGCATTGATAAGCTCCTCAATACGGTGAGCGCACCAACCGGAGATTCTTGCCACGGCGAAAATCGGGGTATAAAGCTCCAAGGGAAGATTAAGCATGCTGTAAACAAAACCGCTGTAAAAGTCAACGTTTGCGCTGATGCCCTTGTAAATTTTACGCTTCTTTCCGATGATCTGAGGCGCAAGGCGTTCCACCATGTCGTAAAGCTTAAACTCTTTTTCTCTGCCCTTTTCCACAGAAAGTTCACGTACAAAGCCCTTAAAGATCCTTGCGCGGGGGTCAGAAAGAGAATAAACGGCGTGACCGATGCCGTAGATAAGACCGGTCTTATCAAAAGCTTCTTTGTTCAAAAGCTTTTCTAAGTAAGCACTAACCTGCTCCTCGTCTTCCCAATCGCTGACGTTTGCTTTAAGGTCCTCAAACATCTCAACGACCTTAATGTTTGCGCCGCCGTGTCTGGGGCCTTTGAGAGAACCGATTGCAGCAGCGATTGCAGAATAGGTATCTGTGCCGCTGGAAGTTACAACGTGGGTGGTAAAAGTAGAATTGTTACCGCCGCCGTGGTCAGCGTGAAGAACGAGAGCCAGGTCAAGAATCTTAGCTTCAAGCTCAGTGTAATTGTTGTAACCTCTGAGCAACAAAAGCACATTTTCCGCCGTAGAGAGCAAGGGGTTGGGGGAATGTATCATAAGACTCTGGTTATCGTGGTAATACGAATAAGCCTGGAAGCCGTAGACCACAAGCATGGGGAAAATGGCAATCAGCTCCAAGGACTGTCTGAGCACGTTGGGAACGCTTATGTCGTCCGCATTAGCGTCGTAAGAGTAAAGGGTAAGAACGCCCTTGGCGAGGGAGTTCATCATGTTTCTGCTGGGGGCTTTCATTATTACGTCACGGACAAAGTTTGTGGGCAAACTTCTGTAACTGCCGAGGAGTTCGTTAAACTCGTCAAGCTGTTCCTGAGTGGGCAGGTTGCCGAAAAGCAGGAGATAAGTGGTCTCTTCAAAACCGAATCTTTTGTCCTGAAGGAAGCCGTCAACTATGTCGTCAATGTCGATGCCTCTGTAATAAAGCTTGCCCTCGCAGGGAACGTACTCAGCATCTCTGATGGTGTATGAGTGAACCTCCGCAATCTCTGTAAGACCGGTAAGTACGCCCTGACCGCTGATGTCACGAAGGCCTCGTTTTACGTCGTATTTTCTGTAAAGTTCGGGGTCGATGCTGCCGTTATTGACGCACAGAGACGCAAGTTCTCTTATTTTGGGCAACACTTCCGAAAAATGAGGGTCTATTCTATTCACAAACGTCACTCCTTTACACAGGAAGAATAATTCGAAAACTTAACTCATTATAATTATACTCGAATTAGAACCGAAAGGCAATAGCTTTTTTGAAATTAGTAAAAAACGCCCGAATTTGCCCGTCTTTGAAAGGAAGTCAAAGTAAACGGAATCCGTTTCCGTTTCTAATTCTAATTCTTTACAGCCCTAAAACGAGTCCCGCGACCGCACCGAAGGCGATGAAAACAATGGGATGCAGTTTTTTGAAAATCATGTTTGCGCCGAGGATGATAAAGAAAAGACCGACTTTCACAAAATCAATTGCGCCGAAAACGTCCGCAAAAACCTTAATGGCCCCCGTGTCAACAAAGACCTTGATGAAAGTACCGAGGAACGCCGCCGTAATCAAGCCGGTAGTTGCAGGTCTGATTCCGTAAAAAACGCCTTTGACAATGCTGTTTTGCTTGAACTTTTCAAGAACTCTCGCAATAAGAACAACGCAAAGGAACGAAGGCAAAACCAAGGAGAGAGTGCAGAGAACGCCCATAAGAAGTCCGCCAAACCCGCCACCGCCCGCGGTGTATCCGGCGTAGGTAGAGATGTTAATGCCGATGGGACCGGGGGTAGACTCTGATACGGCGATGAAGTTTAAAAGCTCTTCTTCGGTAAACCAGCCGAATTTTCTTGAAATTTCGGTCAGGAACGGGATGGTAGCCATTCCGCCGCCGATTGCAAACAAACCAACCTTAAAGAACTCCCAGAAGTAGATGAGCTTCCCCATTATTTCGCCCCCCTTCCGTCTTTGTCCGCCTTATTTGCCTTGGCGTTTCTGACACCGCAGATAATAAGACCTGCGACAGCCGCACCAACCACGCAAAGAATGGCGGGGACTCCGACAAAATACGTGAGCGAAAAAGTTCCCACGCAGAGCAAAGCGGTAATCCAATCCTTCACCGTTGTTTTAAAAAGCTTAGCCACAACAAGGGTAACGATGGCACAAACCGCAACGTTAATTCCGCCAAAGGCGTGCTTGACGTAAACGTTATCGCTGAAAGCCGAAAGCACCGATGCAATGGACAGAATAATCAAAACAGACGGAAAAATAACACCTAAAGTGGCGCAAACAGCACCGAGGATTCCTTTCTTGTTGTAACCCACAAGGGTTGCCACATTAACCGCAATTACACCGGGGGTGCACTGTCCTATGGCGTAAGAATCCACAAGGTCTTCCTCGGTGATCCACTTTTTACCGTCAACTATCTCACGCTTCAAAATCGGGAGCATAGCGTACCCGCCGCCAAAGGTCATAACCCCGACCTTGGCATAGGTCAAAAAGAGTTGTAAATAAATGTTCAAGCGTGCATTTCTCCTTTACTCATCTTAGGATCCGCTTTTTGAAACCAAAGCTCAAAACAAACACTCTAAGCCCTTGACTTTCTTCACTTTGAAGCATAAGGTAAACAAAAACGTTTCTTGCGTAATTATATTATCTTTTATCGAAAAAGGCAACACTTTTTTTATTGCAAAAGAAGCGCCTGTGTGCTATAATTTCCTTTGCGAGCGTTACGCTTGTTAGGACTGTTAAGCATTGACGCATAAAAAACGGAGGAAACGATGATACAGCTTTTTCTCACGGGACTTAGTCTTTCAATGGATGCCTTTGCGGCTTCTGTCTGCGAAGGGCTTTCCGACAATAAAAAAGGCGTTTCAAGAGCGCTTGTGGTGGGACTGTTTTTCGGAGGCTTTCAGGCATTAATGCCGGCGTTGGGTTACTTTCTCGGCACAAGCTTTCTTGAATACATAGAAGCCTTTGACCATTGGCTGGCTTTCGGACTTCTCTGTCTCATCGGACTCAACATGATAAGAGAAGCCTTCAAAAACGAAGGAGACAGCTGCCCGCTTAAACCGAGAAGCTACGCACAACTCCTTGTCATGGCAGTAGCCACAAGCATCGATGCCCTTGCAGTAGGCATTACTTTCGCCATTGACGGGGTAGACATTCTTAAAGCGGCAGCCGTTATCGGCGTTACCACCTTTGTCCTGTCTTTTATAGGTGTAGCTTTCGGGAAGAAAATCGGTAGCAAGTTTGAGAAAGGTGCTTCAGTCGCAGGGGGCATAATTCTTGTGGCAATCGGAACAAAAATCCTTATCGAACATCTTACCGCATAAAAAGCTTTCTCCTGCTTACAAATCCTTGCGTTTTCAAGGGGCTGACTTAAATGTTCTGTTATCGAATTTAAGTCAGCCCTTTTATTTTGCTTTTTCTCTGAACAAACTTCGCCTCTCGCAGTACCGAGCACCGCTTTTGGGGCGGTTTGTACGTTCTGCACTAAATTTGCCGTTTATTTCCGCCGTCAGCTCCCTCCTCCTTGCGCATAACCAACAAAAACGCTGTTTTTTATTAAACGTCAGGTTCACAGAACTTGTTTAAACTCTTTGTTTTTTAGGTCAATTTTTTGTATTTTTTACAATCCCCCTTGACAAAGATGCTTTTTCTTTGTACAATACTTATAAGGAAATTTTCGGCTATAATGCCCTTATTCTTATCAGGAGGTGTCTTATGCACAAGACCAACGCTTTCAAAAGAATCGCTTTCCTTCTTGTAGCTCTTGCAATGGTGATAACTTGTTTTATCATCGTTCCCAAGACAGCAGAGGAGGTCGTAGCTGCAATCAACGGCTACAATGTTAAACCTTATACATGTTCCTATTCCTCTACCAACGGTACCTATGTGGGCGTGGACGACTTAGGCCGTGAGCTCACACAGGATTATCAAACTTCAGCTGTAAAATCCGACAAGTGTGTTGGTATTTTCTACTTCCTCTGGCAGGGCGAACACGGTACTTCCGGTCCCTACGACAACACTAAGATCGTTGCCAATTATCCCACCGCCATCAACTCCCAGTCCAACTGGACAAAGTACGGCGGCGGCGGTCAGGGCGCTCACCACTTCTTTGGCGAACCTCTTTTCGGTTACTACACCTCCAAGGACGAGTGGGTTATGAGAAAGCATCTCCAAATGCTTTGTGACGCTCAGATTGACTACATCTGCTTCGACGCTACAAACGGTTATGCCTACGTTGAAAGAGTTAAGTCCATCATCAAGATCTGGTACGAGTACCTTGAAAAGGGTTACAAGGTTCCCAAGCTGATGTTCTACACCAACACCAACTCCGGCTCTACCATGAACACCATTTACGACAACATTTACAACAGTTCTTCCCTTAAATCCACCTACCCCAGACTCAGCGAGCTTTGGTTCAATTGGGAAGGCAAGCCTCTTATCATCGGTGTTAAGAGCGAAGCAAGCTCAAGAGTAAACAGCTTCTTCAGAGTAATGGCAAGCCAGTGGCCCAACGCTTCCAAGGTTGCAGACGGCTTCCCCTGGATGGAGTTCTCCCGTCTCAACACTTCTTCCGCAGTTTACACCTCCAACAACGGCAGCACGATGATGAACGTTTCCGTTGCTCAGCATAACGTTACCTGCCGTTTCAGTGCGGCTGCTTGGTACGGCTCCAACGACCGTATGAGAAGCTACAACAACGGCGCTAACGACAGAACCAACGGCGCTTACCTCTACGGCTACAACTTCAAGAGCCAGTGGGAGTTTGCCCTCACAAAGAATCCTGACATGATCTTCCTCACCGGTTGGAACGAATGGGTTGCTCAAAGACAGGGCGACCAAACAACCGGTTACAACATCTCCGGCGAGCCTATCTGGTTTGTTGACTGCGCTGACTTCAACGCAAGCCGTGACATGGAGCCTATGAAGGGCTACTACGGCGACAACTACTACATGCAGATGATTGACTATATCAGAAAGTTCAAGGGCACCCCCGCAAGAGTAAACACGGGCAGCAACGTTACCATCAATGTTGACGGTGCTTTCTCTCAGTGGGATTCTTCTTCCATCACTGCTAAGTACACCGACTACTCCAACGATACTGTTAACCGTTCCTCTACGGGCTTCGGCGGCATTTCCTACACCGACAAGACCGGCAGAAACGACATTGTTGCCGCAAAGGTTACAAAGGATGCTAACAACATCTACTTCTACGTTGAAACCGCTGCCAACATCACCGCTCACACAAACAGCAACTGGATGACCCTCTTCCTCAAGGTTAAGGGCGACGGCGTTGATACAAACAATTGGTACGGCTACAACTACGCTGTAAACTACGTTACTCCCGCAAGCGCAACTCAGGCTTACCTCTCCAAGTGCACAGGTTCAAACACTTGGACTACCCAAATCCCCGTTGACATGAAGATCGAAGGCAAAAAGCTTATGGTAGCAATCCCCAGAACCGCCATCGGCATGACCGAATCTCTCTTCGACATCGAATTCAAGTGGGCTGACAACTACACCAAGGGCGACATCTGGTCCTTCTACGAGCACGGCGACGCTGCTCCCTACGGCCGTTTGAATTACCTCTTCTCCAACTGCGTTAAGTCTACGGATAAGTATTATACTGCCATCGATAATCCTAATAAAAATACCGTTCAGTACGGTCCCAGCAACGGCGGAACTTACACTCTCCAGGGCAGCAGTGCTTCCATGTACGTAAACGGTTGGGCACTCCACAACAACACCAGCATCAGTAGCTTCTTCTACAAGGTTGACGGTAAGTACACAGGGACTCTCACCGCTTACACGCGTAGCGACGTTCAGGCAAACATAACCGGTTTCTCCAACTACACCAACTGCGCTTACAAAGGTTCTATCCCCGCATCAAAGATCGGTGCAGGTACACATGACGTTGCCATCTATGCGAAAACCGCTGCCGGCGGTATCTTCAAGGTTGCTTATGTCAAGGCAACAGTTACCGACGGCACTGCTCCTACAATTTCCAACATTAAAGTCACTGACCTCGATTACACAGGCTACACGGTAAGCTGTACTGTCAACGATGACACAGGCGTTGTTTCCAGAGTACGCTTCCCCACCTGGACAGAGGCAGGCGGACAGGACGACATCCTCTGGCTTGAAGGCACAGTTAACGGCAACACCGCAAGCGTGAGAGTCAATATAGCCGACTTTGCTGACGCATCCGGCAATTACGTTACTCACGTATACGCTTATGACGGCGCAGGCAACTCCAGCAACTCCCCTGCTCCTACACAGACCGTTCCCGCACTTGCGTACCCCACAAACGGCGCATACATTCCGATTGCAGTCCTCAACGGCGACCTCAACAACATCACTTCCACCGTTTGTACTTCTAACCCCGCTAACGCTAACTTTACCGCTACCTATTGGGGCTTCGCGCTCTGTACCGACAACGGCGACGGCTCTTACACAGTAAAGCAGGTAGTTGCAAGCGGTACTTCCAAGGTTGGCATGACCGTTGGCAGCAACCAGATTCTCATCGGTATCCACTCCGACCTCGAAGCTTACAACAACCTCGTAAGCTTGGCTGCGGGCGATGTTATCACAGCTCAGGGTGTTGACGTTGCTAACGGCACTCTCCACTCTAAGGGCCACTTCATTATGGATGCGCCCTTCGCTCTCAACAACGATTCCTCTTACACCATGAGCGCAGGAATCGTAAGCCCCTCAAAGGCTTCCCAGACAGCGGCTAACTTCATCGCCCAGTTCAAATGCGATGTTTCTGTTGTTGACGCAAACGGCAAAGCTCTCTCCTCCACCGCTTTGGTTGGTACGGGATGCAAAGTTGTCAGATACGACGATGCAGGAACTGTTACCGATTCTGCTACCGTATTCATCAAGGGCGACGTTGTAGGCGACGGCACTGTCAACGCACAGGATGCTTTGGCAGCTTCTTCCCACATCAAGAAGAGCTCTAAGCTCTCCGGCTTGTACCTTGAAGCTGCGGACTTTGATGCTAACGGAACAATCACAACGATGGATTACATCAAGCTTAAACTCCTCATCAAAGCTCAATAAGCTGAATTTAGTGCAGAACGTACAAAAAGATTAATTTCTTTGAATTAATTGTAAGAAGCACGGCAACTGCCGTGCTTCTCGCTTTATTTTCATTCTATTTTTTGTACTTTGAACAAACTTCACCTCTCGCAGTACCAAGTACAGCTTTGAGGCGGTTTTACTCTGCTCAACTCTACTTTTTTGCTAAAAACACCGCACTTTTGAACAAAAGCCCTTGATATTGGAAAAATTTTGTGTTAGACTAAGCGTGATATTAAAATTAACTTTACGGAGGAACAATAAATGAAACTTATCGTTTGCGAAAACTACGAAGAAATGTCTAAAGAGGGCGCTAAGATTATCGCTGAACAGCTCAAAAACAAGCCCAACTCCATTCTCGGTCTTGCTACCGGTTCTACACCTGTTGGTATGTACGAAGAACTCAGAAGAATGAATGCAGAGAAAGAAATCAGCTTTGCAGAAGTTACTTCCTACAACCTCGACGAGTACTACCCCCTCGCTCCCGACCATGACCAGAGCTACCGTTATTTCATGAACACCAACCTTTTTGACCACGTTGACATAGACAAGTCCAAGACTTTCGTTCCCAACGGTCTTGCAGAAAATCCTGCAGAAGAAGGCAAGAAGTACGACGAAGCTATTGCTAACGCCGGCGGCATCGACCTTCAGGTTCTCGGCATCGGTCAGAACGGCCACATCGGCTTCAACGAACCCGAAGACGAACTTTACGTTTCCACCCATCTCACAGGCCTCACCGACAACACCATCGAAGCTAACGCTCGTTTCTTCGCTTCCAAGGCTGACGTTCCCACTCAGGCTATTACCATGGGTCTCGGCTCCATCATGAAGGCTAAGAAGATCCTTCTCCTCGCCAGCGGCAAGGCTAAGCACGACGTTGTTACCAAGATGCTTGACGACCGCATCACCACAAGCGTTCCTTCTACCCTTTTGAAGACTCACGCAGACCTTATTCTTATCTGCGACAAAGCTTGCCTTAACGGTTAATTCAGCTTTGAATTCAGCGCAGGCCGCACAAAAAGGATTTAATTTAGGATTTTAAAGTCAGAAGCACGGTTTTCGCCGTGCTTCTCTTTTTTTATTCTGTTTTTTGTGCGTTCTACGCTGAATTTTTCTGTTCTCTTGCTTTCTACTCCACGTACTTAAAAATCTCATTCAAATCCTTGCGCTTCTTTTCCCTTACGTTCTCGTCTTCCGCATACCCCAAGGCTAAGACGAGGCGCACCTTGCTCTTTTTGGGAATCTCCACCACCTCACGAATCTTCTCTTCGTTCTGCCATCCCAGAATGCAGGTAGAAAGCCCTTGTTCCGCCGCCGCATAACAAAGGTGCGCTGTAACAAGTCCCAAGTCAATCTCGGAAAAATCAAGGCCCTTCAATCTTCCGCCAAGCTTGGACGCCAAGTTGACCTCCTCCTGACAAATTATGATAAACGACGGGCAACCATCCGTAAACTTGTTCATACCAAGGTCCTGCGTACATTTGGCGACAAGATTTGCCTTTTCCTTGCCGTTAACCGCAATAAACGACCAGGGCTGAGAATTACACGCCGAGGGCGAAAGTCTTGCGGTTTCGACGCACTTCAAAATCTGTTCCTTGCTCACGGCACGGTCTGCATAACTGCGGCAACTCTGTCTTTTTTCTGCAAGCTCAAAAAATGTTGACATTTTATTCTCTCCTTGACTTGAAATAGCGTAAATTCTTTTTACCATTATAGCACAGAAAACCATCTTTTTCAACAGCCCCATTTCTTTAAACCCTTGTGTTCCGACCTGAAAGAAAACACGTTCTCACGACAACTTACGTTTTTTGAAAAATTTACCTTTATCAACGCAATCTTACTATTGAAATTCAGTCAAAATATGGTACAATGTAATTATTAAATCTATTCTTAGGAGGTAATAGCTATGACAATGTTCTTAAAAAGAATCGCTGTATTGATGCTTGTGCTTGTCACCGTTTTGACATCAACTGTACTTACCGATACTCCTGTTAAAGCCGCCTCTGCAGCTACAAAAGAAACAGTTTTGTACCAACTACCGGGTCAAGCCCCCAGGGACGCAGGAGACGTGGTTCAGCACATGTCCTACGTTTTTAAAACCGTCAACGGCAAGATCATTGTTATCGACGGCGGTAACTACGCCGGAGACGGTCCTTATCTTTACGCCTTCCTCCAAAAGATTACCGGAAAGACCAAACCGCACGTAGATGCTTGGTTTATTACTCACCCTCACTCTGACCACTACGGGGCTCTTAATTGGATTTATGACAACAAATTAAACAACATCACAGTAGACACTTTTTATTACAACTTTCCTTCGCAAGAGCAGGTAAACACTTATTGCGTAGCCTCTGCACAGGGGTATACCAACAGATATATCGCAACCATAGAATCTTGGTTTACTTTTTTTAAAAACAGCGGCGGAGAAGCCTCAAACATCGTAAAAGTTCGTGCCATCCACAACAACAAGGTGACAAGCACTTTTGACATAGACAACGTTCACATTGAAGTGCTCTTGACATACCATGACGTTTTTTGGGGCGCAGACAACATCAGCACCGTTTACAGCGGCACCGCTACATCAAACGGTAAAGCGTACACTAACCAGACGATCAAAACTCTGCTCGCTAACGATTTTGTCAACAACCTCAGCACCGTATTCCAAGTGACGGTAGGTGGCCAGAAGGTTCTTTTCCTCGGCGATGCAGCAGAAGCAGAAGGAAAACTTCTTGTAAGACTTCATGACATAGGCTATTGGAATCTTAAAAGTGACATTGTACAGATGGCTCATCACGGTCAGAACGGCATTGCAAAGGACGTTTATGAACGTATTGCCCCCACGGTTTGCCTCTGGCCCACCCCCGCATGGGTTTACGACAACACCAGCAGCCTTAACACGCGCTACACAAGGGATTGGATGAACGCACTCGGGGTAAAATACCACTACATCGCAAAGGACGGAATGAAGGCGATTTATTTCCCCTTGGCTACAAGCGCAGACGGCTCTACACTCACCTACAACGTGGAGTTTGATGCCAATGGTGGCACAGGCATCAGGCACGGTCATTCCGTTGTCCGTAACACAGATAGCATCGAGTTTGGCGCCCCCACTCATAACGGAAACATAGCGAGAAGCGGTTGCACATTCTCGCATTGGGTCTCCTACGCAGAAGGGCTGGGCTGGTGTACCAGCAGTGGCTGGGAGAAAACCATCGCAAGCACTTTAAGCAACGGCAAGACCTTGCAAGTCATCGGTACCGGCAATGCGGGCAGCGGTAAATCCATGGTCCACGGCGGTATGCTCATGACCTACGCTGTGTGGAAGGCGAAGACTCCCACCTTCAGCGTAAACTATGCCAACGCATCAACTTCTAACGTAGATGTGGTTTTCAATTGGACTAAAATCCCCAATGTCAGCTCTTACACCCTAAATGTGTCCAACACTTCCAAGGGTACAGTACAGAAACTTAACGCAACCACCAACAGCATCACGGTCTCCCTTGACAAGACCTGCAACTACTCGGTCACCCTTGATGCGGCAAACTCCTACGTACAGCCCTCCACCAACGAAAACATCGGGATTCTCACCTCAGCGGCGACAACGGTTTCTTCCTCTGTTCTGAGCCTTCCCAACAAAATAATTCCCTACGCCGAGAGCGAACTTAGTGTCAGCAACGCCACTCTTACAAACATTCCCCTCTCCTCCTCTGTGGAAAGCGTAAGAGCTCAACTCAACTCAGGCGAAGAAATGGGATTTTTCTCCGCAAACGGTGCTTCCCTTGGCGAAACAGCCCTCCTCGGTACAGGCAGCGTGATCAAGCTTGAAAGAGACGGAGTCTTGCTTGACACCGTAACAGCTAAGGTTCTCGGCGACAACAACGGAGACGGGCTTTTGAATTCCGAAGACGTAATCAATCTTAAAGCCCACCTTAAAGGAATCACCGCCCTTGAAGGCATTTATCTTGAAGTGTCTGATTACGTTGGTGACGGAACTTATTCAAGCTACAACTACATCCGAATGAAACTGGCGGCAAAGCAGAATTAAAACCTTTTGTTTTTTGACCGCAAAATGAATTATAAACGCTGATTCAATCAATACTCAATTGAGGGGATTCGTCCCTCAAAAAAAGGTTTAGCATCAGGAGATTATCATGAAATTTGCTTTTTTTGACACCAAACCATACGATAAGCCCCACTTTGAAAGATACGGTAAAGAAAACGGGGTAACTTTCAAATTTTTCGAAACAAAGCTCAACGAAGACACCGTAAAGCTTGCTCACGGCTTTGACGGCGTGTGCGTCTTTGTTAATGACACGGTGAACGCCGCCGTAATAGACAAGTTGCACGAAATGGGCATCAAGATTCTCGCTCTCAGATGCGCAGGCTTCAACAACGTGGACATGAAGCACGCCTTCGGCAAGATTCACGTTGTAAGAGTTCCCGCTTATTCCCCCTACGCCGTTGCTGAACACGCCATGGCGCTTCTTCTCGCTTCCACACGTAAAATTCACAAAGCTTTCAACCGCTCCAAAGAGTTTAATTTCAGCCTTGCGGGACTTACGGGCTTTGACCTTTACGGCAAAACCGTTGGCGTTATCGGAACGGGCAAGATCGGTCGCATCTTTGTCAACATCTGCTTAGGCTTTGGGATGAAAGTGCTCGCTTACGACAAATTCCCTTCCAAGGAACTCGAAAGCACGGCGGGCGTTAAGTACGTTGAGCTTGACGAGCTTCTTGCGGGAAGCGACATCATTTCGCTTCACTGCCCCTTGACAGAAGAAACTCAACACTTGATCGGCAAGGAAGCCATCGAAAAATGCAAAAAAGGCGTTGTGCTCATCAACACTTCAAGAGGTGCGTTGGTTGATTCCGAGGCTCTGCTTGCCGGAATAAAATCAAGACAGATCGGTGCGGCATGCCTTGACGTTTATGAGGAAGAATCCGACTGGTTCTTTGAGGACAACTCCGCAAACATCATGGAGGACGACACCCTGGCGAGGCTCATTTCCATGCCTAACGTAATCGTTACCTCCCATCAGGCGTTCCTCACAGAAGAAGCACTTGAAAACATTGCTGAAACCACCGTTAATAACATCATCAGCCTTTCCAAGACAGGTCAATGCCCTAACGAGCTTTGCTACAGAGGCGGAACGGCTGTGGATTGCAAGGACGGCAAATGCTTTGCCTGACCGTGCGGGTAAAAGCTTTCCGCAAACGTTTTAAGCAGCCGAGCACACCAAAATCTCCTACGCCAAACCAAGACCAAAAATCAGAAAGAGGTAAAACCGAATGAGAATCACTGACGACATCAAATACATCGGAGTCAATGACCGAAAAATCGATTTATTTGAGGGACAGTACAAAGTCCCTAACGGCATCTCCTACAACTCTTACGCCATAATTGATGAAAAAATCGCAATCATGGACACCGTGGATGCAGAGTTCACCCACGAATGGTTGGACAACATTCAAAACACATTGGGGAGCCGTTCTCCCGATTACCTTGTGGTTCAGCACATGGAACCCGACCATTCCGCAAACATTTTAAACTTTGCAAAGGCTTACCCCGATTCAAAAATCGTTTCTTCCGCAAAAGCCTTCGCCATGATGAAGAACTTTTTCGGCACCGACTTTGAGAACCGTCAGGTAGTTGTGGGGGAAGGCGACACCCTTTCCTTGGGAAAGCATTGCCTTACCTTTGTAACCGCACCCATGGTTCATTGGCCCGAAGTAATCGTGAGCTATGACAGCACGGACAAGGTTCTCTTTTCGGCAGACGGATTCGGAAAATTCGGTGCGATCGATGCAGACGAGCCTTGGGCAGACGAGGCAAGACGCTACTACATAGGAATCGTTGGAAAATACGGTCCTCAGGTACAGAATCTGCTCAAAAAGGCGCAGGGTCTGGACATCCAAACCATTTGCCCTCTGCACGGCCCCGTCCTTAATGAGAATTTAGGTTACTACCTCGGCTTATACGACACCTGGTCAAGTTACCGTGCGGAAGAAGAAGGCATTGTCGTCGCCTACACCTCGGTTTACGGCAACACAAGGAAGGCGGTTTTAAAGCTTGCGGATAGCCTTAAAGCCAACGGCTGTCCTAAAGTTACCGTCTACGACCTTGCCAGATGCGACATGGCAAAAGCGGTTGCAGATGCGTTCAGATACAGCAAGCTGGTTCTTGCCACCACCACTTACAACGCAGAAATCTTCCCCTTTATGCGTGAGTTCATCGACCATCTTACGGAGCGTAATTTCCAGAACCGCACCGTCGCCCTCATTGAAAACGGCACTTGGGCGCCCCTTGCCGCAAAGGTGATGAGAGAAAAGCTTGAGAGTTGTAAAAAGCTCAGCTTCACCGCCGCAACCGTCAGAATCATGTCCGCTTTGAACGACGAAAGCTCCAAACAGCTTGAAGACTTGTCTGCCGAGCTTTGCAGAGAGTACCTCTCCACCAGGGACGAAACCGCAAACAAGAACGACCTTACAGCCCTTTTCAAAATCGGTTACGGCTTGTACGTTGTCACCTCAAACGACGGAAAAAAGGATAACGGACTTATCGTAAACACAGTAACCCAGGTTACAAACACGCCTAACAGAATCGCAGTTACCATAAACAAAGAGAATTATTCCCACCATGTTATTAAGCAAACGGGGAAAATGAACATTAACTGCCTTACGGTTGACGCACCCTTCAACGTTTTTGAAAACTTCGGGTTCGTAAGCGGAAGAAACGTAGATAAATTTGCAAACTGCACTCCCCTTCGCTCCGACAACGGACTTGTGTTCCTTCCCCGGTACATCAACTCCTTTATGTCATTGAAGGTGGAACAGTACGTGGACCTGGACACTCACGGAATGTTCATCTGCTCTGTTACGGAAGCAAGAGTAATTTCTGACAAGGAAACCATGACCTACTCCTACTACTACAGCAACGTAAAACCCAAGCCTGAAACAGAGGGCAAAAGCGGTTACGTTTGCA
>JAFXKQ010000156.1 GCA_017531625.1 Clostridia bacterium
ACGGTCAGGAGAGGTGTATGCGCTCAAATCAACAACTGTAGAAGCGGCATACTTAAAGATAAAGCTTTCGGAAAGAACCGTCGCAAGGCTCTTTCTGCTAAAGAACAACAATAAACTTAAGAAAACCGTAAGAACGGCAGTAACAAGCTCGTAGTTCTCGGGAGTTTCGACGCCAACGGCAATAACTTTAAAAAAGTAAGTGACGGTCATTAACAGACCAAGGGTGATAAAAAACGCACCGTAGCTGTTAAGAGGTGTTTCAAGAAGAGACGCCACCATTCGTCTGTACAAACTTACAGCATAGCTATCCTCTACGGACTCGGCAAAAAAACGCTTAACCGGCTTAAAAACCCTTTTTTTAAGTCCGGCACGGCTAACCACGGTGCCAACTGTCCCCTCACGGAGCTTCGAATCCTCAGTATCTGCGCCGCTGAAAAGTCCAAAAATAAAGCTGACCTTAAGATAAGAAACAAGCCTTGACGACAAAGCGGCAAGGCAAGACAAAATGAGGCTTCCTGAACAAAGCCTCTTAAACCAACTATTCTTTTGAGCTTTCTTTTCGCCAAGTACACTCATACTAAACCGTTAATAACTATCTGTCGCCTTCCGCTCTTTCCAAGAGGTCGGGACGTTTTTCTTTCGTGCGTTTGAAAGACTGTTCTCTGCGCCATTCTTCGATCTTGGCATGATGCCCGTTTAACAGCACCTCCGGCACTTCCAAGCCCTCGAAAACTCTCGGTCTCGTGTACTGGGGATACTCTAAAAGGCCGTCACTCAAACTCTCGTCCTCAAAGCACTCGCTGGCAGGGAGAACCCCGTCGATAAGACGTGAAACACAATCCACAACGATGGCAGCAGGCAACTCACCGCCGGTCAGAACGTAATCGCCAACAGAAATCTCTTCATCCACTTCAAGCTCGATTATCCGTTCATCAATGCCCTCGTAGTGACCGCAAAGAAGCACGAGATTGTCGTACTGTAAAAGCTCCTTTGCCTTCTGTTGGGTAAAAACCTTCCCTTGCGGAGAGAGATAAACTACTCTTACAGAACCTTCAAGCCCCTTTTTAACGTCACGGATGCAGTCAACCACCGGCTGGCATTGCATAACCATACCGTAGCCGCCGCCGTAAGGCGTGTCGTCAACACGTCTGTGCTTATCCTTGGTGTAGCTTCTTATGTCCGTAAGTCCTACACGGATTATGCCGTTTTCTCCTGCACGCCCCAAAATGCTCGAAGAAAAGTAACCCTCTAACATTTCGGGAAAAAGAGTCAAAATCTCAAATCTCATAAACAAACCATGTCCGAAGCGCCGTAAATTCAGCTAAGTACGCAAAAACTCGGCCAAAACGCTGTTCGGCATTTTTCAATTTGGCATTATAGCAAGACACAAGTCTCGCGTTCCGCCCCGCACCCAAACCGTGCGAAGCAATCTGCCAATTTTGAGGTAAAAGTTCTTTCACCGGGGTAAATCTTCAACCCACCAAAGCAAAAAGCACAGGTGAAGCGGAATACCCCGGCACCTTTGTAAGCAGAACAAAGTCTGCCTGCAAAAACTTAATTCAAGTTACGACACTTCGGCAAGCCCAAAAGCCAAAAGGCTTTAAAGCCCCTCAATAAGGCTGACCCTGACGCCCTCAACGGAAACGGACTTAACAAACTCGTCCACTACAGGGATGCTGTAACGTCTGCCGCCCTCAACGCCGTCGGACACGTTATAAATGTAATGGCGCGCACCGTCGATAACCTCGGTAATAAACCCGATTTTCTCATTGGTTTCGTCATCAAAAACGGGAACTCCGATAAGATCGTCGTTGAACAGAACGCCCTCCTCAAGTTCCAGCTCCTCACGGTCAAACCAAACAGTTCGGCTCGTGAGAGCAGAAGCGCTGTTTTTATCCTCGTAACCTTCAAAAACAATGGAAGGGATAGAAGGACGGTACAGCTTAACCTTAAGAGGCTTCTCACCGTTTCTGTCAAGGTAAAGGTGCTTCACTCCCTCAAGAAACTCAGGACTGTCGCACCAGCATTCAAAACGAAGCTCGCCCTTAACCCCTCTGGGGGAACAAAGCCTGCCTGCCTCTAAAAATCTTTTCATCAGAGCGTAATCGGAACAATGTCCACTATAACTCGCTTGTTTTGCTTCATAGCGTTGGCACGCATAATAATGCGGATACACTTAGCTATTCTGCCCTGTCTGCCGATAACCTTACCCATATCGTCCTTAGCGACGGAAAGCTCAAGAACGTAAGTATCGCCGCTAACCTTCTCAGTGACGGACACTTCGTCAGGCTTATCGACAATCGCCTTAGCGATATCAATTAAAGTCTGCTTCATTATAATTATCCTTTATCTCAGTAATAAATCAAAAAAGCGTGAGGTGAAAGACTTATATAATGTCGTTCTTTTTAAGAAGGGCTCTTACTGTGTCGGTAGGCTGTGCACCCTTGGAGATCCAATCCTTAGCCTTGTCGCCGTCAATTTTAACGTCAGCGGGGTTGGTCATGGGGTTGTAATAACCGATTTCTTCAATGAATCTGCCGTTACGGGGATAACGGGAATCTGCTACTACTACACGGTAAAAAGGAGCCTTTTTCTGACCCATTCTTCTAAGTCTGATCTTAACTGCCATAATTGTTTTCCTCCAAAAAGTAAATTTGAAATTAAATTTATTGCAAGGGGACAAACCGTCCTCTCTTTGCCGTTAATAAAAGTTTTTTCTGATTAGAACCCAAAGGGCATTCTCATTTTGCCCCTCTTGCCTCTTTTTCCGCCTGTAAACTGCTTCATCAACGTCTTTGTCTGTTCAAACTGCTTCAACAAGCGGTTGATTTCCTCAACGCTGGTACCGCTACCTGCGGCAATACGCTTTTTACGGGAAGAATTGAGAATCTCGGGATGGTTCCGTTCCTTGGGAGTCATGGAAAGAATGATAGCTTCCATTCTGCCCATTGCCTTTTCGTCGATCTTAGCGTCCTTGAGCTTGGAAGTGTTCACACCGGGAAGCATTCCCATAAGCGACTCGATGGAACCCATGTTTTTGATCTGTGCGAACTGTGAAAGATAATCTTCCAAAGTGAAAGAAGACTCACGGAACTTCCTCTCCAACTCTGCCGCTTGCTTCTCATCGTACGCCGCCTCAGCCTTTTCGATAAGGGAGAGAACGTCGCCCATGCCAAGGATTCTTGACGCCGCACGGTCGGGGTGGAAAGGCTCAATGTTCTCAAGCTTCTCGCCCGTACCGATAAATTTGATGGGTTTGCCCGTGACGTATTTTACGGAAAGCGCCGCACCGCCTCTGGTGTCGCCATCCATTTTTGTAAGGATAACACCGGTAATGTCAAGCAGATTGTTAAAGCTCTCCGCCACATTTACCGCATCCTGACCTGTCATTGCATCCACTACGAGAAGAATCTCGGTGGGATTAGCCGCTTCCTTAACACGTTTAAGCTCTGCCATAAGCTCTTCATCAATGTGAAGTCTGCCCGCAGTATCAATAAACACCATGTCATGGCCGTACTTATAAGCGTACGCAAGGGCTTCCTTAACCGTCTTCACGGGGTCCTGAGTGCCCTTTTCAAAAACCGCTACACCCGCTTTTTCTCCCACAACCTGAAGCTGCTTGATTGCGGCGGGACGGTAGATGTCACAAGCTACAAGAAGAGGACTGCGTCCCTGCTTCTTATACATCATGGCAAGTTTTCCCGAATGAGTGGTTTTACCCGAACCTTGCAGACCGCACATCAAAACAACCGTGGGCGGCTTTGACGCAATGTTCAGCTTTGCGTTAGTTGTTCCCATAAGGGAAACAAGCTCTTCGTTTACAATTTTAACAATGTGCTGTGCGGGAACAAGGCTTTCAAGCACTTCTTCACCCACCGCACGTTCCGTAACCTTAGCAATGAATTCCTTAACTACTTTAAAGTTAACGTCCGCTTCCAAAAGGGCAAGCTTAATCTCACGCATGCCGGCCTTAACGTCTGCCTCTGTGAGCTTACCTTTGTTTTTAAACTTTTTGAAAGCATCGGAAATCTTATCAACTAAACCTTCAAACAATTCAATACCTCCAAAGTACCGAAAAGGTACAGGCTGAAAAACTCTCTACTGAACCTCGGCGGAAAGCCTCTCCGCCAGCTCCTTTACCGCTTCAAGGTCGCCCTCAGAAGCCTTAGCGGAAATCTCCGTCGAAAGAGCCTTTAACCTTTCGCTCTTCTCAGCAAAACGAAGCCCCTTCTCAAAGAAGTAAAGGTCGCTTTCGCCATGCTTTATCGCGTCGCGAACGCCCTGTCTTGTAATGCCTGCACTCTCGGCAATCTCGCTGAGCGAGAGGTCCTCGTTGTAGTACAAGTCCAGAAGCTCCTTATGCCTGTCAGAAAGAAGCGGTGCATAAATGTCAAGAAGTACAGATATCTCAAACCTCTTTTCGTCCATTTCTGTTCACTCTCTCTTTACGAAATAAAAGGCCCCAAAAAGGAGCAGGCTGTAAAGAAAAAAACTTTACAGCCGAAATTATACTCCGAAAATACCTATTTGTCAATAGTTTTTTTGTTATTTTTACGGTTTCACTGCTTTCTAGCGCCGATTTTAAGCCGTTCTTTTCCGTTTTCCCAAACGAGAACCGCCTCAAAGCCATGGGAATGAGAACCGTCCAGTATTTCATCTGCCAAAAGCTCCTCAGCCTTCTTGCAAATTAAACGCTTAAGCCCCCTTGCGCCCACGCCACGTTTTACGCAGTCTGCGCAAACCGCATCGGTAAAGCTCTTTTCAACGGAAAGTCCTATGCTTCTTTTCTTTAAACGTTCTGCAAGCTTTTTGCTCTCACGTTCCGCTATTTGCATAAGCCCCGTTTTTTCCAATGGTGAAAACTCAACGATCTCGTCGATTCTGTCGAGGATTTCTCTGGAAAGCCCCTTTTCCAAAGAAACCCGCTTTTCCTCCGTCTTATAGAACCCAACTGTTGAGCCCCCGTTAACGCAAAGGTTTGAAGTCATGATAACAAGACAGTTGCGGAAGCTGACCTTAAGTCCCGTGGAATCGCAAAGTTCGCCCTCGTCAAGATGTTGAAGCAAAATGTTTAAAACCTCCCGATGCGCCTTTTCTATCTCATCAAAAAGCAAAACGCAGTAAGGATTGCGTCTTACTTTCTCCGTCAACGCACCGCCGTCTCCGTAGCCTGAATAGCCCGGAGGCGAACCGATGAGTTTTGAAATGCTGTGGGGCTCGGAATACTCCGACATGTCAAAACGTATAAATGAATTACGGCCACCGAACAAACGCTTCGCCAGCACCTTGGCGCACTCCGTCTTGCCCACCCCGCTCTTTCCGACGAAAAGGAAGGAGCCTATGGGCTTTGACGGATCCTTTACGCCGGTTCGGAAACGACGTACCGCCGAACAAATTTCACTTACCGCCGTCTGCTGACCGCAAATGTCAGCACTCATTTCACTTTCCAGTCCTAAGATTCTTTCTTTTTCCGTTGTTCCGAGTTCGGAAAGAGGGATTCCGTAGCGTTCCTCGATCAAAGATGCCACGTCCGCCCTCTCAACAACGGTCTTTGAAAACCGCTTGCTGTGAACGGGGACAAGCCTTTTTCTGGCAGACGCTTCATCGATAAGATCGATCGCCTTGTCGGGGAGAAACCTGTCCGTAACGTACTTTCTGCTAAGCTCTACCGCCGCCTCCAAAGCACCCTCGCTGATTCTAAGCCCGTGGTATTTCTCGTACCGCTCACGGATTCCCATTAAGATTCCCAAGCACTCTTCCTCCGTCGGCTCCTCAACGGTAACAAGCTGAAAACGGCGTTCAAGAGCACCGTCACGCTCAATGTATTTCTTGTATTCCTTTAAGGTAGTTGCCCCAATTATCTGAATCTCACCCCTGGCGAGGTAAGGCTTCATGATGTTTGAAGCATCAATAGCACCCTCCGCCGCACCTGCGCCTACGATGGTATGGATTTCGTCCACAAACAGAATCACATCTCCCGCACTGCGAATCTCTTCAATAACGCCTTTCAACTTCTCTTCAAACTCCCCCCTGTATTTCGTCCCTGCCACAAGAGAAGGAATGTCGAGGGAGAGCACACGTTTTTTACAAAGCTCTGAAGGTGCTTTTCCATTTGCAATCCGCCACGCCACCGATTCCGCCACCGCCGTTTTTCCAACACCCGGCTCCCCCACAAGGCACGGGTTGTTTTTAGACCGTCGGAGCAGTACCCTTATTACTCGTTCCTCCTCTTCTTCCCTGCCGATTACAGGGTCGAGAAGTCCACGGTATGCCTTTTCAGTAAGGTCAGTTGCGTTTTTGTCCAAAAGCGGTGTTGAACGCTTTTTCCGTTCTTCCTTAGGCATGTACTCAGCCTCCTCCGAAATTACTTCTCTTAAACTCTCCAGAAGCTCCGACTTGTCAACCTCCGCACTCTCAAGCAAACGTGTCCCTACGCAGTCTTCCTTAAGCAACGAAAGCAGAATGTGTTCCGACGTTATGTTCTTCGCCCCGAAACTTCTTGCCTCAACGGAGGCACGCATTAAAATCTTCTTGCATTTGGGAGTCATGTCCTCAGACGTTACCTCAGAACCAAATCCGATTCCCGACAGCTCGATCATGTGCCTCTTAACAATTTCCTCATCAATCCCATAATCATAAAGCAAAAGAGAAACCGCGCTTTCGCCGTTCTGTAAAAGCCCAAGCAACAAATGCTCACTGCCTACGTAACAGTGACCGAGTTCCTTGGCTGTGAGAATAGCACTGTCAAGAACCTTCCTCGCTTCATCGTTAAACTCTTCAAACATAGAAGCTCAACCCTTTCCCAAACCGAATAATAAACAAAACTACCGTTTGTACTATGATATGATTTTTATAAAAAAGTGCTAAAAAACCTTTACAATAAAGGATTTTTATGGTAGAATAGCGTGAGGTGTTTTACGTTGAATCAGAAAAATGGCACAAATTGGGCACGTAACGAGAACGCGCCACATAATGTCGGGGGTAGCACACCTCACGGCGAAAGAACCGTACCCCGGGACAAAAACGATAAAAACAGTAAAAATAGCAGAAACGGCAACGGCGGTGTTAACGGAACGCCCCGTAAGCCGAAGCAAGTTGTCTCCCGTTCAGGCAGCCGCGCAAGCGGGCAGAACGGCAGACCGACAGCTGTACCGCAACGCCCCACTCCCGAACAGCTTGAAGCAAGGCGCAAAGCGGAGGCAAAGAGAAAGGCGGCAGCTAAACGGAGGCGTGAGACCTTTTTTATAAGGCTTGCCTTCACATTTGTTGTGTACATTATCCTCTGCTTGATTATTGCCGGACTTATTGCGGTTTTATACAGCTCCAATGCGGAAAGCAAAAAAAGCTATTCTTTAAATCTGATGTTGGACGAAACCAAGATTTATTCGGCAAACACGGGGACAATGCGAGCGGACGGCGGACTTTATCTGCCCGTGAACCGTCTTTCACAGCTTTGTTCGATCACCGTTGCAGGGGACAGCAAAGAGCTTCTCATTTACTTCCATGACGGAGCTCAGACTCTTACGGTTACCAAGGATTCGGCGTTAGTCAACATCAATGGCACGCCCGTAAGGCTTGGCAGTAAGATTCTTTTCAGCGACGACGACGTAAAACTTCCCGTAGAGCTGTTTGAGCGCTACGTGGACGGCATCACGGTTAACTATGACGAAGATACGGCAGTTTGTACGGTTAGCAAAAGCTCCGACGAAGCCGTAAGACTTAAGCTCAAAGCTCCCGAGGCGACACCCGAGGTGAGCGATCCGGAGGGTACGGATTCCCAAGACTCCTCATCGGAAGATTCGGAAGAAGCTACCCGCTAAGAAAACGAAAGGAATGATTCTTTGAAGCTGTTTACAAGAAAAACAACGTACCTCTTGCTTGCACTTGTTATGCTTATCACCGCAATTTGTGTCTCTCCCGCATCACAGGTTGAAGCGGCAACGAAGGAAGAAATCAATTATTTTCTCGATACCTTGGGCCCCATGTGTACTCAAGACATGATTGATAATAAAATTCTGGCTTCCTTCTCCATGGCACAAGCCATCTACGAAAGCGGCTGGGGCACAAGCACCCTTGCTAAAAACGCCAATGCCCTTTTCGGCATCAGAGCTTACTCCACCTGGGGTGGCATGGTTTACGACAGAAACGAGTGCGTGTGCTATGACAGTTGGAGCGACTTGGTTGCAGCCAAGGGCAGTGACTACGTTAAGGAGTACAAAAACTCTTTCTGGCGTGCTTATGAAAGTTGGGCAGAGAGCGTTGCCGACCACAGCGACCTTTTCAACCGTTCCAGCATTTATGAGTCGTTGAGAGGCAACTACGATTACAAGTCATGCGCTTATGAAGTGGTTAAAGCGGGTTATTGCACAAGCGAAACCTACGCACCCTACATTATAAAGCTTGTCGAACAGTATGACCTTACGAAGTACGACTACTACGGCGACGACGTAAGTTCAACTCCCGATGAAACCCCTGTCCCCGATGAAAAGCCCGAGGAAACAGTTTATGCTACTTCCCTCTCGCTTACCCCAAAGACAGTTTACATTGACAAGGGCGCAAGCTTTAATCTAAGCGCAAGCTTTGCTCCTCTCAGTTCCGTTCTTGTATGGAGTACCGGCGATAAATCCGTCGTTACAGTTGACCACGGGAAAATTACCGCTGTGGACGAGGGTGAAGCAGTTGTTTCCCTCTCTTCGGGCGAGTTGAAGGTTAAATGTACTGTAAAGGTCATCGAAGATTACGGTTGCGTGGTTGCAGACGGTGTTTACGTTGCCTGCACCAAAGACCTTGAGGTGGTTACCATCCCCCTTGAAGCTAAAAAGATTAAATCCAACGCCTTTGACGGTATGGAGAACATTAAAGAGATTCTCATTGGCAAGAGCGTTTCTGAGATTGAAGTGGGCGCCTTTGACGGAATCGGAGAGGGTTATTCACTCTACTCACTCAACAACAGCGTAGCACCTCAGTACGCATCGGAGAACTCCATCGCTTGCAGAAGCATTCTTCCTGTTTGGGTTCTTGATGACGACCTTATGACCATTAACGACATTCCCCTCGGTACAAGTGCTTCCATTATCAAAAACTTCTACGCTTTTGAAAACGTTTCCGCTAAGATTTACGATGTAAACGGCGACCTTTTCAAAGCCGGCAGTGCAAATTACATCGGTACCGGTTGCCGTGTACTGATTGAAGACAACGAATACAAAGTTATCATCAAGGGCGACATCATCGGCAACGGCATCATCGGTGATTCGGATTTCAGACTAATGAGAAAGTATTTCGCTAACGAAAGAGCACTCGGCGTTCTCACCACCCAAGCGGCGGACTACAATTCCGACGGTGCGGTAAACACCGCTGACTACCTCTCGATGAAGATCGCAGGTCAGGCAGAACAGGCTGAATAAAAGTCAAACCGAACCCGAACGAAAAACAAAAATTTATCCCTCGCAGAAAAGTTTCTGCGAGGGATTTTTTCTGTGCATTTTTTCGCTCCTGTACGCTCTTAAACCAAAAGCAAGGCGCAACCCTTTCGGGAAGCGCCTTTTCTCAACCAAGTTCAATTTGGGGACTGTTACGCCTTGATCTTTTCAATAGCTGTGCGAAGCTGTTCCGCCTTGTCGGTAAACTTCTTAAGCTTTTCCTTCTCAGCGTTGACAACTGCCTCGGGAGCACGTGCAACAAACTCTGCGTTTCCAAGCTTATTCTGCGCTCCTTCAATCTCTTTAAGAGTTGTCTCAAGCTCCTTATTCAGGCGAGCCTTCTCTGCTTCAAAGTCCACAAGCTCTGCCAAAGGGAGATAAATAACCGCATTAAAGGTAACTGCCTGAACAGCATCCTCGTTTTCAAAATCCGCAGAAACCATCTCAATTGAAGACGCACCTGCAAGTTTTTCAAAGAACATTGCAGCGCCCTCGAAAAGCTCTTTCTTTTCGGACTTGATGAAAATGTGGGTGCGCTTTGCGGGCGGAACGTTCATCTCAGCACGGCGGTTTCTAATGGCTTTGATAGCTTCGATAACAGCGCCCATCTCCTCTTCTTCCTTCTCAAAGCAAAGCTTTTCGTCGTAAACCGGGAAAGACGAAATCACAATGCTCTCACCGCTGTGAGGAAGTGTCTGCCAGATTTCCTCGGTAATGAAGGGCATAAAGGGATGCAAAAGCTTCAAGGTGTTGGACAAAACGTAAGTGAGAACCTTCTGTGCGGTCTTGTTACCTGCGCTGTCCTTGTCGCCGAGTCTGGGCTTACAAAGTTCAATGTACCAGTCGCAGAAGATGTCCCAGATGAAATCGTAAAGCTTTGCAACAGCTATGCCAAGCTCGTACTTTTCAATGTTTTCAGTAACGTCCTTAACCAAGGTGTTATACTTGGAAACAATCCACTTATCTTCAACTGCAAGGTCGCTTGTGTCGATGGAATCGGGAAGGTATTCTTCCGTAAGGTTCATCAAAACGAAACGTGCAGCGTTCCAAATCTTATTAGCGAAGTTACGGGATGCCTCAACACGTTCCATGTAGAAACGCATGTCGTTTCCGGGGCTGTTACCCGTAGCCAAAGTAAATCTCAAAGCATCCGCACCGTACTGGTCAATGATTTCAAGGGGGTCGATGCCGTTACCGAGGGACTTAGACATTTTTCTGCCCTGGGAGTCACGCACAAGTCCGTGAATGAAAACGTCGTGGAAAGGAACCTCTTTCATCATTTCGAGGCCTTGGAAAATCATCTTGGAAACCCAGAAGGAAATGATGTCATAGCCGGTAACAAGAACGCTTGTGGGATAGAATGTTTCAAGGTCCGTAGTCTTTTCCGGCCAACCGAGGGTAGAAAAAGGCCACAGAGCAGAGGAGAACCAAGTATCAAGAACGTCCTCTTCCTGGCTCATGTTCTTAGAACCGCACTTGGGACAAACATGAACGTCGCTTTCTGCCACAACCATCTCACCGCAGTCTGCGCAATAGTACGCAGGAATACGGTGTCCCCACCAAAGCTGTCTGGAAATACACCAGTCAATGATGTTTTCCATCCAATTAAGGTACATCTTAGAGAAACGTTCGGGAACGAATCTAAGCTTACCCTCTTTTACAGCGGCAATTGCGGGCTTTGCAAGCTCTTCCATCTTAACGAACCACTGACGGGAAGAAAGCGGTTCTACGACCGTACCGCAACGGTAGCAATGGCCGACAGCGTGGGAATGAGGTTCAACCTTAACAAGAAGACCAAGCTCATCCAGGTCCGCAAGGATTGCCTTTCTCGCCTCGTAACGGTCCATACCCTGGTACTTTCCGCCGTTTTCGTTAACCTTAGCCTTGTCGTCAAGGACAACGATCATTTCAAGGTTGTGACGTTTAGCAACTTCAAAGTCGTTGGGGTCATGGCAAGGAGTCATCTTAACACAGCCCGTACCAAACTCCAAATCAACGTAATCGTCTGCAACGATGGGAATCTCTCTGTCCATGAGAGGAAGAATCGCTGTTTTACCAACCAGATGCTTGTATCTTTCGTCGTTGGGGTTAACTGCTATACCTGTGTCGCCGAGCATGGTTTCGGGACGTGTGGTAGCAATAACAAGGTAATCATCCGTACCCGCGATGCGGTACTTTATGTGCCAGAAATTACCGTCAACATCCTTGTGTTCAACCTCTGTATCGGAAAGTGCCGTAGCACACTTGGGGCACCAGTTAATGATTCTGTACCCTCTGTAAATCCAGCCTTTTTCGTAAAGAGAAACGAAAACCTTCTTTACCGCCTTAGAGCAAGTTTCGTCCATGGTGAATCTCTCACGGGTCCAGTCGCAAGAGGAACCGAGCTTTTTAAGCTGATTGATGATGCGGCTGCCGTAAAGATTCTTCCACTCCCAAACACGTTCAATAAACGCTTCTCTGCCCAAGTCGTGACGGCTGAGCCCCTCGTTAACACGAAGATTCTCCTCCACCTTTATCTGAGTTGCAATGCCTGCGTGGTCTGTACCGGGAACCCAAAGAGTGTTGTAGCCTTGCATACGCTTTGTTCTTATAAGAATGTCCTGAAGCGTGTTATCAAGAGCGTGTCCCATGTGGAGCTGACCTGTAACGTTTGGAGGGGGAATAACGATGGTAAAAGGCTTCTTACCTTCTTCCATCTTAGGAGTAAAGTAACCCTTTTCGCACCATGAAGAATACAATCTGTCTTCGACCGCCTTGGGGTCGTACTTTTTATCTAACTGTTTTATCATAAATCTGTTGCACCGCCCCTGAGAAGGCTGTGCTGACCTCCGTTTTCTGTGTGTTTTAAGTATTTAAAAAGCAAATTACACCCGTTTTACTTATCTTTCGGTAATGGTGTTAATCAAAAGACCTGTTTTGAGCTTGGGGTAGAAATAAGTAGACTTCTGAGGCATTTTTCCGCCTGCGAGGGAAACGTTCTTAATTTCGCCAACCTTAGTGGGGTTGAGAATGAATGCAGCGGAAGCTTTGCCTGTTTTAACGCTCTCGATAGCTTCATCAATAACTCTTGTGTAAGTAAGATTTACCTGATTAGCCATGTTGACCTTATCTATGCCAAGCTGTTTTTCAAGAATCTCGTTGTGGAGAACAGAAACGTCAAGAGCGCT
>JAFXKQ010000157.1 GCA_017531625.1 Clostridia bacterium
AAGCGGCGACGTTTTGGCAGGCCTCATAGCCTCTCTGGTAGCTCAAGGGCTCCCCGCCTTTGAAGCAGCCTGCCTCGGGGCGTACCTGCACGGACTTGCCGCAGAAAGAAACGAAAAGCTTTACGGTGCTTACGCGAGTCTTCCATCAGAACTGCCTCAAACAATCGGCGAAATAATGCAGATTGGTGATAAATTTGATTAAGCAGAAATTCTTCATCTTAGCAGTTTACGTTTTACTCATTTCAAGTCTAATCTCTTGTTCGGTCACCAAAACAAGCGATTCTTACGTCTTAAAGCTTCTTGAGCAAACCGACAGTTACTCTGTCAAAACAACGGCCCTAAGCTTTGATGCAAATTTCAAGGACGGCAACGAAATCTATGCCGTTACATCACCCGACGAACTTTGCGGCCTAAGAGTAACAAAGCTCGAAGAAGGCAACTACAACGTAAGCTTTGACGGAATCGAAACCACTCTTCCCTCAACGGCGCTTTCGACCCTTACAAATTTTGGTGCGGCAGTCTTAATGTCACGTGAGTACTTTAGAACCAATTCACAAAAGAACGTCACCAAAAACGGAACCGAATTTGTTTTAGATTTTAAAGATTACAGTACTACCCTTTTAGTTTCGGATAAAGGCATCTCAGAGATCATTTTCAAGGACAGCTCAAAAACAACGAATTACAAAATCCTAACGGAGGCAAAATCAAATGAAAAACAGAGCAGAGGCACGGATTGATTTAGGCGCAATAAAAACAAACGCTAAAAATATAATCAACCATCTTTCGGACGGAACCGAATTTTTAGCAGTAGTAAAAGCAGACGCTTACGGACACGGCGCAAAAAGGGTGTCGTCGGCGCTTTCCGAAATCGGAGTAAAGCATTTCGCCGTAGCAACCGCAGAAGAGGCGCTTGAATTAAGAAACAACGGACTTGAAGGCGAAATTCTCATCCTTGGCAAAAGTGACATTTCTTATGCGGACAAGCTGATTGAAAAAGACATCACCCAAACAGTAGAAGATGTTGACTACGCAAAAGCTCTCGCTTCTCATGGCAAAATCAAAGTTCATGTAAAAATAGATACGGGAATGAGCCGTTTTGGCATCTACTGTCACGGAGTCGAAGATTTGCAATACGCCTTTGAGAGAGTAAAAGAGATTTATGAAATTCCCCAGCTTGAAATAACAGGGATTTTTACGCATTTTGCTACGGCCGATGACGAGGACGAAAGCTTTACGAGAAGACAGTTCAGCGCCTTCAAAGCACTGTGTGATAAGCTGTACGAAGAAGGAATCAACTGCGGACTCAGACATTGCTGTAACAGCGCAGGAGCTTTGAAGTTTAAAGACATGCATTTAGACATGGTTAGAATCGGAATCGCTCTTTACGGCTTAGAGCTTAGCGTGCCCGAATTTCCGCTTGTCCCTGCAATGAGCGTTGTTGCAACGCTTGCCTCCGTTTCAAAAATCGGAAAGAACGATACCGTAAGCTACGGGAGAACGTACAAAGCCGAAAATAGTGTTACAAAAGGAGTCGTAACGTTTGGATACGCCGACGGAATGCCCAGACTTCTTTCCAACAGATACAGCTTGGGTGTAAACGGAAAGAAGGCTCCCATTCTTGGACGCATTTGCATGGACCTTATGATAATCAACTTAGATGGAATCGACGCAAAGGCCGGAGATGAGGTTGTTATTTTCGGCAAGGATAACGAAGTAAGCCTGATGGCTGACATTATCGGAACCATAAACTACGAAATAGTGTGTGGGATTTCAAAGAGAGTTCCGAGAGTTTACAACTGAAAAGATTTTAAAAGCTGTGAGTGACAAGCTCACAGCTCAAGTTGATGACAAACCTTGTCATCAACTTGGCAGATTGCTGAGAAAGAGTGCAGACAAGACGAACCGAGGCGAGAACTGTACCAAGTTACTGTGAGCCGAGGTTCGTTTTGAACGAAAAAATAAGGTAAATGGCAGAAAAATCGGGGCATT
>JAFXKQ010000158.1 GCA_017531625.1 Clostridia bacterium
CCACCCGACAACTCTCTGGAAGCATCACCATCCGACCGTCTTCGTCACAGTCGTTTTTGTGATATTCAAATTTACGTAACGCATTATACTCGCATCCAATCCCCTTGTCAAGAGTTTTTTTAAAATTTCTTTTAAAAATTTTTAAGCCCTTGATTTTACGGAAATCGCTTGCTTAGGGTCAGCTTTTAATTTCTGTTGTCTAACTTATGATTACAACCGATACGCTTACTTTTTCAAGCCCAGTCTTTCCACAGATTCGTCACGCATCTTGTACTTGAGAATCTTACCCGCCGCATTCATCGGGAATTCATCCACAAACAAGAAGTACCTGGGTACCTTATGTCTTGCGATGGAAGCGTTTCCGAACTCTTTCATTTCGTTTTCGTCAGCGGTTTCGCCCTTGTGGAGAATGATCCATGCACAGCATTCCTCGCCGTACTTTTCATCGGGAACGCCAACCACCTGTACGTCACGCACCTTGGGATTGGTGAGGTAGAATTCTTCAATTTCACGGGGATAAAGGTTTTCACCGCCGCGGATGATCATGTCCTTCAGTCGTCCCGTAACCTTGTAATAGCCGTCAGCCGTCCTCATACAGATGTCCCCCGAATGGAGCCAGCCCTCGGCATCAATCGCCTGTGCGGTAGCTTCGGGCATCTTGTAATAACCCTTCATAATGTTAAAGCCACGGGCAACAAATTCCCCGCTTTCGCCATCGGGAAGCTCGTTACCTGTTTCGGGGTCGATTATCTTACATTCAACGCCGGGGAACGCACTACCAACGGTTTCAACACGGTGGTCAAGGTCCTCGTTCACCTCGCCCATGGTACAACCGGGGGAAGCCTCCGTCTGTCCGTAAACCGAGATGATTTCACGCATGTTCATTTCCACAGAAGCACGGCGCATAAGGTCGGCAGGACAGTTAGCACCCGCCATAATGCCCGTTCTCATGTACGAGAAGTCCGTCTTTGCGAAGTCGGGGTGCCCAAACATTGCGATAAACATGGTGGGAACGCCGTTAAAGCAGGTAATGCGTTCGTCATTTACGCAGGCAAGCGAAGACTTGGGTGAGAAATACGGAATCGGACACAGCGTACCGCCGTGAGTCATCATGGACGTCATGGAGAGCACCATTCCGAAGCAGTGGAACATGGGAACCTGAATCATCATACGGTCAGCGGTGGAAAGGTCCATTCTGTCGCCGATGGTCTTACCGTTGTTTACAATGTTGCGGTGGGTGAGCATAACGCCCTTGGGGAACCCCGTAGTACCCGAGGTATACTGCATGTTGCACACGTCATCCGGTTTTACGAGAGAGGCGCGTCTGCGAACCTCTTCTCTGGGCACAAGCGATGCACGGGACAGCATTTGTTCCCAAGTAAGGCATCCGTCCATTTCAAAGCCTACTGTTACGACGTTACGGAGGAACGGCAGATTCTTGGAATACAAGGGCTTGCCGGGCTCGAGATTTTTAAGTTCGGGGCAAAGCTCCTCGATGATTTGCTTGTAGTTAATGTCCTTACAGTACTCAATCATAACCAGAGTATGAGTGTCGGACTGTTTAAGCAGATACTCAATTTCGTGAATTTTGTATGCGGTATTGACCGTAACCAGAACCGCACCGATTTTTGTGGTTGCCCAGAAGGTGATAAACCACTGCGGAACATTAGTTGCCCAGATTGCAACGTGGTCACCCGCTTTCACGCCAAGCGAAATCAATGCGGCGGCGCACTCGTCCACATCACGGCGGAACTGCTCATAGGTTCTTGTATAATCCAATGTGGGATACTTAAAGGCGTACTGGTCGGGATAGGTTTCTGCCATCGTGTCCAGCACTTCGGAGAAAGTTACGTCGATAACGTCATACTTTTTCCAAACGAAGGTGCCCGTTTTTGCCCTGTTATAGTATGCGCTGTCAAAGGATTTCTTCTCTCGGCCAAGGGCGGAAATGTAGTTTGTAAAATGGGTGAGGACGATGTCCGCATCGCTGATTTCTTCGTTCCATGCGGCACAGATAAATCCTTCGTAATTCAGAGAAGAAAGCGCATTCAGAAGCTTTTGAACCTCTAAGTCCCCTTCCCCGATCAAAACGGTTTTTCCGTCCTTCATGTCGCCAAGACGCACGTACTTCACGTATGCGCCCAAGTTTTTTATGGTGGTTTCTGCGGATTCACCCGCATCAAAATACGTCCCTCTTACGTTCCACGAAGCGCCGATTGCGGCAGAAGCAAAGTGATTTATGATGCCGATTACGTTTTCGGTGTTGGCAAGGTAGCCCACCGTTTCAAACAAAACGTTGACGTCAGCGGATTCCGCACGCTTGATTGCCGCAGCCATCTTTTTGTCCAGAACGTCGTAGGAAACGTTTTTCTCTGCTCTTACGATGACGTTTTCAATTCCTGACGCTGCCGCCATTTCCACGTATTTCTCCACAAGCTCGGCTGTGGTTTCCTCGCTCTCAACGGGGGCAGGCATACGGAGCGCCGAAACGGAAAGGTTTCTGTTAACGAGTTTTCTCTTTGCGTCCGCAATGCGGTCACGTCTTAAAATGCTGTCGTGATGCCCGTTCCTTTCCTTCAAAGCGTCGTAGATTTCAAAGCCTTCAAAGCCGTAGTCGTAGGCATAACGGCAAGTGTCAAGAAAAGAAGCACGACTGACATTTTTGGTCGAAAATACGATTTTCATGTTATGCCTCCTCGAACACGATCTTGTTCAAAGCATTGATGTAGGCTCTGATGCTGGCAGCAACAATGTCCGTGGAAGTGCCGTTGCCGGAATAAAGCTTTCCGTTATTGCGAAGCCTTACAAGCGCAGAACCCAAGGCTTCTTTGCCCTCTGTCACGGACTGCACCTGGAAATCATCCAGTTCGTAATGGTGACCGATGCACTGCTCGATCGCACGGAAGGCGGAATCAATGGGGCCGTCGCCGTTACTTACTCCGCAGATGATTTCCCCGTCGCACTTCAAAGTAACCTGCGACATGGAGCTGGAAACATTACTGCTGGTGGTGGTGTAGGTTTCAAAATGATAAGTTGAAGGCGCTTGCATAGCGGAGCTTGCGATAACCGCCTCAAACTCCTTGGAACCGACTGCGCCCTTCTTTTCGCAAACCTGTTTAAGAGCCTTATAAACATTACCCACGTCCGAATCCGAAAGCTCATAGCCCAGCAAAGCCGCCGCCTGTGCGACCTGAGTCATGGAAGAATCGGAGTCAAGCAAAATCTTTTTCTTGTTGCTCACTTCGGTTTCGGTTTCGTAAGTGCTGTGGTTGATGCTTGCGGCCATGTCATCAATGCTTGCGTGAATCTTTGTGTTGTTAAGCTTGATTTCTGCGCCGATCTGTGCGCCGCAAGCGTTAAGGGCATCGGAGATCTCACCCGTCAAGAGGGCATCCTTCCCCACCATTGCGCATTTAACGCCGTCTGCGCCGTTCTTGATTGCGGAGAAGGCAGACGCTACCGCCATGTTGATACGGTCGGACACCTGAACATAAACGGGAACGCTGACAGAAGCTTTTACCTTTGCAACCAAGTCAGCTATTTGCTCGGGGGTGGAAACCCCCGCATCGTCGCAGACCGTAACCAAGGAAGCTCCGTTTGCCTGCGCTTCTTTTACGGCAGAAACAAGAAAATCTTCGTCTGCTCTCGTTGCGTCAAGGGCAGAAAACTCAACGTCGGCGCAAAACGCCTTTGCCGCTCTAACAAGCTCGGCAATTTTCTCAAGCATTTTCGCCTGCTTTACGTGGTATGTATACTCCATCTGAATGGTGGAAACGGGTACTTCAATCTGAAGACGGGGGTGCTTTGCGTCCTTAACACATTCCCACGCAACGGCAACGTCTTCGCTGTTGAAGCCCACGGGAATCGCAAGAACCGCATTTTGCACATTCTGTGCCAAGGTTTTATAAATAATCGTATCCTCTCTAACCGACTTTACGGCAGGTAATTCGATTGCGTCCGCACCGATTGCATCTGCACAGTTGGCAACAGCGGATTTTTCACGGAACAGTAGACTAATCTCACGCTCCCCGCAAAGCTTCTTGAGCGTAATGTCAGTAACGTTGATTCTTTTCATTTTTTGAAACTCCTTTCAAATTAAAAAATAAAACCGATTATACCAACAAAAAAACGTTTCCATCTCTCTGTCGGTTCAAAGAGACGAAAACGTTGACTGTCTATGTTTCCGCGGTACCACTCTTCTTCATCCGTTTAAGGATGCACTTTAGACGCTAACACATCTCAACTCTGTAACGGGAGTTCCCGTCTGCCACTAATAAGCTTTTCACGGCAGCCGCTCCACGGTGAGTTCAACAAAAGCCTTTCAATGTCTCGCACCGACCGACATCTCTCTGGACGAAAAGTTTTTTTGCTTACTATTCCGCTTCACTGCGTTTTAACAACTCGTAGTATAACACTTTCCCACAACAAAGTCAAGAGTTTTTTTCAATTTACCGCAACTTTTATCACAACAAATTTTATTCCACACCGTTTCAAGTTTATTTAGGATTTGTTACGTTTTTTGCCAGCCAATTACCGATTAATTCCCCTTTTTTACCGCTTTTTAGTCAAGTTTTACCGCTTTTTAGTCAAGAAAATGTCAAACCGGTGGGTTTTGGAGAAAATTTTCATTGAAATTTAAGAAAATCTGTGTTATAATTCTAAAGATTAGGAGCAATGAATCAAAATTCCCAAGTGGCTTTTGTACGGAAGTTACACGTTCACCCGTTCCTGCAAAGGCTTACCGAAGAAAGGAAACACAGTATGAATTCCAAGACTTTGTTATACATTTTAAAAAGAACTTTGTTGGCATTGCTGACAGTGTGGATAGTTATTACCATCACATTCTTCGTTTCCCGTGCCGTGCCCGGCGGACCTTTCGCAAGCGAAAAGGCAATTACCCCTGCGGCTAAGGCGGCGTTGGAAGCCAAGTACGGCTTGGACAAACCCTTACTCCAGCAATACGGCACTTACTTGAAGGACATTGTAACAGAGTTTGATTTCGGTCCTTCGCTCAAAAACCGCGGCCGTGATGTCATCGACATCATCACAGACGGCGTTAAGGTTTCCGCAAAGCTGGGAATCTCCGCTGCCTGCATTGCGCTGGTCGCAGGTGTGGTTCTCGGTGCCATTGCGGCTCTCCGCCGTAACAAGCTGGTTGACCGAATCGTCATGGTCTTTACCACCGCTTGCATCTCCATGCCTTCCTTTATTATGGGTACTTTGCTCTTGATTCTGTTTGCGGTGTCTCTCAAAATTCTCCCCGCTAACGGCAACGCCGACGGCGGTTTGATTCTCCCCATCTTCACCCTGTCCCTCTCCCCCATGGCGAACATCACACGTTTGACACGTTCCTCCATGCTGGACGTTTTGGGGCAGGATTACATCCGTACCGCAAAGGCGAAGGGCGTTTCCGGTACTAAAATCATTTTCGGTCACGCTCTCAAAAACGCTCTTATCCCCGTTATCACATACTTTGGCCCCATGCTCGCTTACATCGTTACCGGCTCTCTGGTTGTTGAACAGATTTTTGCCGTTCCCGGCATCGGCCGTGCTTTCGTCAGCAGCATTACCGACCGTGATTACCCCATGATCATGGGTACCACCATTTTATTGGCGGCTCTGATCGTTGTTATGAACATGGTCAGCGACATCCTTTACAAAGTCGTTGATCCTCGCATTACTTTGGAATAAGGAGGCGGAACAGGATGGATAAAATGAATAAGAAGAATTCCTTCAGTCTTCACGTTGACCCCATTGATTTTACCCCCGCCACCGAGGCAGAAAAGGAATACATGGTTCAGATGCGTGAGTCCACCACCTTCTTTAAGGACGGTGTTAAACGCCTCATCAAGAACAAGGTTGCAACCACAAGCTTGGTTTTGATCGTTTTCATCACCCTGGCTGCCATTTTTATTCCCATGTTCTGGCCCTACTCCTACGAC
>JAFXKQ010000159.1 GCA_017531625.1 Clostridia bacterium
AAGACCCTGTGCCGCCGCTTCCTCGTAACCTGAGCTTCAGTTGAACTGACCTGCTCCGTAAAGCCCCGAAATCTTCTTGAACTCCAAGGTGGGATAAAGCTCCAAGGGATCGGTACAATCGTACTCGATGGCGTAAGCTGTCCGCATAAACACAGCGTTTTCAAGCCCTTTTATGGAATGTACAAGCTCTTTTTGAACCTCCTCGGGTAAAGACGAAGAAAGCCCTTGCAAGTACATTTCCTTAGTGGAAGCACCCATTGGCTCTATGAAAATCTGATGCCTTTCCTTATCGGCAAAGCGCACCACCTTATCCTCAATACTTGGACAATACCTTGGCCCCGTTCCTTTTATAAAACCGCCGAAAAGCGGAGAACGGTCAAGGTTGTCCCTTATGATCCTGTGAGTTTCGCCGTTTGTGTAAGTTACGTGACAGATCATTTTTCCGTCGCTCTTTTCACCTTCAACGGTGAAATACGTGGGCGGTTCGTCGCCGTGCTGTTCTTCAAGAACCTCAAAATTGATGCTGTCAGCGTGGATTCGTGCGGGAGTTCCCGTCTTGAACCGTCTCAGCGGAACACCGATCCGTTCAAGACTCTTGGTCAGCTCTGTTGCCGCCTTGGTGTTGTCGGGACCTGAATCGTAGGCGCATTCTCCAACGATTATCCGCCCGCCCAAGGTCGTACCCGTTGCGATGATGACAGCCTTGGCTTCGTAAAATCCGCCGAATGCCGTAACGACACCCAAGACCTTGCCGTCCTCCGCAACCACTTCCTCAACCTCGGCTTGAATTACCGTAAGGTTCTCCGTGCGCTCCATCAGTTCCTTCATGTAGGTCTGATACGCTCTGCGGTCGGACTGCATTCTCAAAGAATGCACAGCAGGACCTTTGCCCGTGTTGAGCATTCTGCTTTGCAGCATAACCTTGTCTGCCGCATAACCCATTTCGCCGCCAAGCGCCGTTATCTCATAAACCAAATGACCTTTACCCGTTCCTCCGATGGAAGGGTTGCAGGGCATGTTCCCCACAAGGTCGAGAGAAAGGGTGAAAATCACCGTTTCAAGCCCTAAGCGTGCACAGGCAAGGGCAGCCTCAATTCCCGCATGACCTGCTCCGACTACCGCAACATCTATTTTACCAGCTGTGTATTTTTTCATAAAATCAAAGCCTTACTTTCCTACGCAAAAATGCGAAAAAATTTCATTTACTATCTCTTCGTTTGCGGCTTTTCCGTCGGTTTCTGCCAACGCCGCAATTGCCTCTTCTATGTCAAAGCCCGCCACGTCCTGAGTAAAGGAATCAAGGGCTTTGATTGCGCTTTCCACAGCACGGCGCCCCTTTTCGATTGCACCGTACTGTCTGGCGTTTGTAATGATTTCCCCAAGGGATTCAAGCTTACCCTCGCCAAACATCTCAGCCACCGTTTCAACAAGCTCGTCGAAACCTTTTCCTTCTTTGGCGGAAAACTCAATTACCCTGTCAAAAGGCACTTCAAAATAAAAATCCGCACCAAGGTCACTCTTGTTTAAGAGCACCACCGTAACTCCGGATTTACCGCTGTCAACGATGCGGTTTATAACTTCTCGGTCTTCGTCGCTCATCTTTCTCGAAGTGTCCAGAACCAAAATCACAAGCTCTGCGCTGTCGATGCTTTCAAGACTGCGTTCTATTCCGATTTTTTCAACAGTGTCACCGCTGTCCCTGATTCCCGCCGTGTCCGCAAGGCACAAAAGAATGTCGCCAAGCTTCACCGTTTCCGTGATAACGTCACGAGTCGTCCCCGCTATTTCCGTAACAATCGCTCTGTCGCAACCCGCCAAAAGGTTAAACACCGAGCTTTTCCCCGTGTTGGGTCTGCCCACAATGGAAGTCTTTACACCCTCGGAAACCGCTTTGCCAAAACGGTAACTTCCGCTGAGTTTTTTAATTTCTGCAAGGATTTCTCCCAGTCTCTCCTTCATTTCCTCCACGGAAACGTCAGTCAAATCCTCGTCCGGATAATCTATGTAAGCATAAACGGAAGCGGCAAGGAACGAAAGCTTTCCGATTAGGGAATCAATCTTTTTCGACAGTTCGCCGCCAAGCTGACGGACGCTGATGCTCAGGTAAGTGTCGCTTCTCGCTTCAATCAACGCACCAACCGCTTCCGCTTGTGAAAGGTTCAATTTGCCGTTGATGAACGCCCTTTTTGTGTACTCTCCGGCGGCGGCGTAATCGGCACCCGCACCGATGGCCGCCCTGAGAAGCCTGCCCGTCGCAAGAGCGCCGCCGTGACAGCAAAGCTCCGCCACGTCTTCTCCCGTGTAGGAACGGGGGGCTCTGAACACGGTCACAAGCCCGTCATCAAACTCCCCTGCCTCATCGTGGAAAACTCCGTACACCGCTTCGTTTGCACCGACCTGCATCAAAGATTTTCCGCTCTTCGGTTTGAAAATTTTATTTGCGGTTTCGATGGCTTCATCTCCCGAAAGCCTTATCATCGAAACTGCGCCAACGCCCTTGGGCGTACTTACAGCCGCAATGGTTTTCATCCAAAAAACCTCTCCTTTTCATTCAAAAAGCTTTCCCTTTGTGTTCAAGCCCTCAAATCCGTCCTGTTTCAACGCCTCGTAAACGGCGATGGCAACGGAATTTGAGAGGTTCAAGCTTCTCAGATCACCCTTCATGGGAATCCGTACACAACGCTCCTCGTTAGCCCTTAGCAGTTCCTCCGGCAAGCCCTTTGTTTCCTTTCCGAAAACAAGGTAAACCTCGTCCTCGTACTCCACCTCGGAATAGCACCGTTTTGCCTTGGTGCTGAAATAATAAATCGCTGCACCCTCGTGTTTTGCCTTAAAGTCTTCCCAACTGTCATAATAAGTCAGGTCAAGATACTGCCAGTAATCCAAACCTGCACGTTTCAAGTGCTTGTCCGAAATTTCAAACCCGAGGGGTCTTATCAAATGCAGAGCCGAATCCGTAGCCGCACAAGTACGGGAAATGTTCCCAGTGTTCTGCGGAATTTCGGGCTCAACCAAAACTACATTAACTTTCTTGCTCAATTTTTCACTTCCTCAAACTTCTTCAAAGTACATTATAACTTCTTTTACCGTTCAAATCAACGCTTTTTTTCGGAAAATGCCGTACTTTTCTCGGAAAATGCTGGACTTTCTTTGGAAAGTATAGTATAATAACTCAATTAAGAAAAGGGGATAAATTTTGTTATGTCGATAATCACAAAAATCTTCGGTACGTACAGCGACCGTCAAATAAAAAAGCTTTACCCCATCGTTGATAAAATCGAAGCTCTTGAACCCAAGTATCAGGCTATGACCGACGGGGAACTTTCTTCTCAAACCGAGGTTTTGAAATCCCGCCTTTCCAAAGGGGAAACCCTTGACGACATTCTACCCGACGCTTTTGCGGCGGTGAGAGAAGCGTCCTGGAGAGTGCTCGGCAAGAAGCATTACCGTGTGCAGCTTCTCGGCGGCATCGTCATTCACCAGGGAAGAATTGCGGAGATGAAAACCGGTGAAGGTAAGACTCTCATGGCTACGCTCCCCGCATACCTCAACGCTCTTTCCGGCGAAGGCGTTCACATAGTTACGGTTAACGACTACCTCGCAAAACGTGACAGCGAGTGGATGGGAAGCGTTTACAAATTCATGGGGCTCTCGGTGGGCTTGATCGTTCACGGTCTGGACAAGGCTGAAAGACAAAAGGCATACAACTCCGACATCACTTACGGCACAAACAACGAGTTTGGGTTTGACTACCTCCGTGATAACATGGTTATTTACAAGCGCAACATGGTTCAGCGTACCCACGCCTTTGCAATTGTGGACGAAGTGGACTCCATCCTCATTGACGAAGCAAGGACTCCTCTTATCATTTCCGGCCCCGGGGAGGAAAGCGACCCTCTTTACGAAAAGGCGGACGACTTTGCAAAGCATCTCAGGGTTTTCAAAATCAAGGAGCTTGACTCCAAGGAAGAGCACGACAGCATTGATGCCGATTACATTGTGGACGAAAAGGCTAACACAGCGGTTCTCACCGCTTCGGGCATCGAAAAGGCGGAGAAGTTCTTTGGAATCGAAAACCTTGCGGACGTCGAAAACGCTTCGATTATGCATCACATTAACCAGGCTATCCGTGCCCGTGGCGTAATGAAACGTGATGTTGATTACGTTGTTAAGGACGGCGAGGTTCTCATTGTTGACTCCTTTACGGGACGTATAATGTACGGCAGACGCTACTCTAACGGGCTTCACCAAGCAATTGAAGCGAAGGAAGGCGTTAAGATAGAGCGTGAAAACAAAACTCAGGCAACCATCACTTACCAAAACTTCTTCAGGCTTTACAAAAAGCTTTCGGGCATGACGGGTACTGCGCTTACCGAAGAAGAAGAATTCAGAGAAATCTACGGGCTTGACGTGGTAGAGATTCCCACCAACAAGCCAATGATAAGAAACGACCGCAACGACGTGGTTTACACCACGGTGGCAGGGAAATACAAGGCAATCATCAAGCAGATCGCAGAGTGCCACGAAAAAGGACAGCCCGTTCTTGTTGGTACGGTTTCCATCGAAAAGAGCGAATTGCTCTCCGCTCTCCTTACCAAGAACGGAATCAAGCACACAGTCCTCAACGCAAAGCATCACGAAAAAGAGGCTGAAATCGTAGCTCAGGCAGGCAAACTCGGAGCAGTTACCATTTCCACCAACATGGCGGGCAGAGGTACTGACATTGTACTCGGCGGTAACAGCGATTACCTTGCAAAGAACAAACTCAGGGCAGAAGGCTTTGACGAAGCCACGATTTACGAAGCTACGGGATTTGCCCGGAGCGAGGACGGGGCGGTCATCGAAGCGAGAGAAAAATACAACCAATACGTTGCAGAGTTTGAAAAAGAAACCAAGGCTGAAGCTGTCAAGGTCTGCGAAGCGGGCGGTCTTTACATTCTCGGAACGGAACGCCACGAAAGCCGCCGCATCGACAATCAGCTGAGAGGCCGTGCGGGCCGTCAGGGCGACCCCGGTGAAAGCCGTTTCTTCCTTTCGATGGAAGACGACCTTATGCGCCTTTTCGGAACGGACAGACTTATGGGGCTCATTTCCCGAACAGGAATGGACGAGGACACCCCCATCGACGTAAAAATTCTCAGCAACTCCATCGAAAACGCACAAAAACGCCTTGAAGGCGCAAACTTTGACAGACGTAAGCACGTCCTCCAATACGACGACGTGATGAACCGCCACAGAGAGATCATTTACAAGCAAAGACGTGAGGTCCTTGACGGTAACGACATAAAGCAGACCATCATAAACATGATGCACGAGTACATCAAAAACGTGCTTGATGCAAACATTCAGGGGGACGTTCCGGATCATTGGAATTTTGATGCCATCAGAGGCGAATTTTACGGTTTGCTTTGCGGCGACGATGATTTCAAGTACACCGCCGAGGAGTTGAATTACCTCACCCGCGAGTCACTTGAAAACACTTTGATTGAGCGTGCCGACAAACGTTATGCTGAGCAGGAAGAAATCTTCCGCCAAGCCGAAATTTTCAAGGACAGGCCGGAGTTTGGCGACGAGCCTTTCAGAGAGATTGAGAGAATTGTTCTGCTTGAAAATGTGGACCGCCATTGGGTCAACTACATTGATGACATGGATGACCTTATTTCCGGAATCGGCCTGCGCTCCTACGCACAGCATAACCCCATTACAGAGTACCGTCTTGAAGGCGGCAACATGTTTGAACAGATGATCACCGACATAAAAGAGGCTACGGTTAAGAAACTGCTTTCAGTTCGCCCCGCACAAAAGCCCATCGAAAGAAAACAGGTGTTAAAGGCGGGGGAAGCCGCCCTCAAAGGCGAAGTTCAGATGAAGAAAACGGTGATCAAACGCAAGACGGAAAAGGTCGGTCCAAACGACCCCTGCCCTTGCGGAAGCGGCAAAAAGTACAAAAAATGCTGCATGGGTAACTCTGACAACGAGTAAGTTTCTTTGCGGTTGACGCTTAAAGAATCTCTCGTTTAGTTGATTATTAAGCTATTTTTCAATAAATTCAGGTAGGTTTTTTATGGGATTCGGTCTTTGCGCATTCGGTTACGTTTTTTTGATCCTTGACGTTTTGGGTCTGGACTTCGTTGGCTATCTGCTTTTGGCAACGGGTTTTAAACGCATTTATTCGGAGCTGAAAAACAACAAAGGTTTTTCTTTGGCGTTCTACGCCTGTGCAGGGCTTTGCCTTACGGGAGCGTTGAACCTTGTGAATTTCACGCTCACCGCCTTAGAACTCTTTGAGACACCTCTCTGGCTCGCTAAAGGGATTACGGTGCTGTACGTTCTTCTTTCCGTTGTTCTGCATTTTTGCTACATCGGCGAGGTAAACCGCATCGTTTCCGGCGGCGGCGCAACGAAATTTGCTTTTTACGCAAAACTGGTTCTTTACGTGTCGGCCCTTTACTTTGCGGCGCTGATGGCACAGACTTTCTTTGCCGCCGACAACGCCTTTACCGTAGCCGTAATGATCGGCAAGTACGTTGTTATCCTCCTTAACGTCATTCTTCTCTTTATGTGCTTCACCACCATCACAACCCAGGCACGGTTTGAAGAAGAGCAGGAAATCATTGAGATGGAGACCGAGCTCCTGGAAAGAAAACGTTTTCTCAAAGAACAAAAGAAGAAAAAACGTGAAGGAAACACGGAAGGTGATGACTGATGAGCCGTGATGCAGAAAGAAAATCACTCTTTTTCAGCAGATTACAGATTTTCTGTCTGTCTGTGGGATTTGTGTTCCTTCTCAACCCCGTCATCGTGCTTGTTGACCCCTTGCCCGATTTTGTAGGTTACGTTCTGATCGCTTTTTCGCTTTCAAAGGTCAAGTACCTTGACGGCTACATCGAAACCGCCGCATCAAAAATCACGCTTCTTGCGGTTTTCAGCGGTGCAAAAACCGTTTGCGGTCTTTTCGTTCCGGGAATGAATTATTCGGACTCATTGGCGTTCTCGTTCCTTTTCGGCGTTTTTGAAGTGATCTTTGCCCTCTCCTTCGTTACAGGGCTTTTCAAAGGCATTTCGTACCTTGCGGACAGGAACGACAGCGACGGCTTACTCTCCAAAGTTGGAAACGCAAGGTTTATGGCAGTTCTCGGCGTCGTAAGCAGGACGGTTCTCACCGTTGCGCCTCAGCTTTTTGCTCTGCCCATGCTTCTCGTTGCCAACGGAGAAGTGGATTGGGACATTTCAACCAGAGAGCTTGCAAGTTTTTACAACTTTGCCATCATCACCTCGGTTTTTGTAAACCTTATCGCAATGATTTGGGTTTGCAAGGAAATCGTTTCCTTTTTCGTAATGATGGGGAAAGACAAAATCTTTTCTTCCCGTCTGTCCGAAAAATACAAAGGTTTTATAGAACGCAATCCGTTGATTGAAGAATTTTCAAAGTTCAGAACCGCCCTTTACCTCACGGTCGTGGGCTTTGTTTTCTTCTTTGACCTCAAAGTCGACAACATTCACATCTTACCCCTTTTTGCGGGAACTTTGATTTTCATTCTTCCCCTTTACCTTCTGCTTCCGAGGAAGAAGTTTTACAAAGAAGCGAGCGTTTTTGCCCTTCTGGCTTTATTGCAGTTCGCGGGAATGCGGGTCCTTGATTTAGTGCAACTCCCCGCCATTGCGGTAGCCTTTGCAGAGCTTGCCATAAGTGCTCTGTTTCTTGTAAGCGTTGCTAAAATGGAGAAAATTTTTACTCTCCGCGCCGACAAGTTGATGGGTTGCGTAGTCGGGAACGGATTTGAACCCTGCCACGTGGTTTTTGCCTTGGCTTGCGTCGCTTTCTTTACCTACACCTTGACAAACTACGGCACTTGGCATTCCGTAGGAGTTTTGCTCAAGGGCGCTTGGCTTGCGCTGGAACTGAGGGTTGTTTTTGCCCTTACCGCGGCCATGGACGAGCAAAAAAGGCTTTAAGCTTGGATTTAAACTGAGATTTTACAACATTTTGATAAAAGCAATGCCCAAAGGGGCATTTGAGGAGTTTTTATGTGCGGATTCGTTGGAATATACAGAAACAGCGTTTTAACTGAAAAAGACATTGAATGCGTGAAAAACATGTCCCATTGCATCAGGCACAGGGGACCCGACGACTCGCAATTTTTCAGCAACGACAAAGTGGCTTTCGGTTTCAGAAGGCTTTCCATCATAGACCTTGCCGGCGGTGCTCAGCCTTTCAGCTCATCGGACGGCAAGTACACGGCGGTTTACAACGGCGAAATTTACAACTACCTCGAATTGAGGGACGAGCTTTTGCGTGAAGGGGTTACTTTCTCCACTAAGAGCGAAGTCGAGACGTTGATTGAGCTTTACCGCCGTCATGGGGCAGAATTTATCAAAATTCTCCGTGGAATGTTTGCATTTATCATCTACGACGGCGAGAACAAGTCCGTCATGTCAGGCCGTGATCCCTTCGGCATCAAACCGCTTTATTACCGCCAAACCTCGGACGGCACCGTTTTTTCAAGCGAGATGAAAGCGTTTTTCTTTGACGGTGAATACGACGGTTTCAAGGTGGACAAGTCCTTACTTCAACATTACATGACCTTCCAGTACACCACGGAACCCAACACAATCGGCGGTGACATTTTCATTCTGCCCAAAGGGTCCTACATGATCTGTGACGGAAAGGGGCAAAGAATCGAAAATTACTGGAAACCCGTTTTTAAACCGAACATGCACCTGGGTTACGAGGCTAAAAAGGTCAAGCTCCGTGACGCAGTGGAAAAGTCCGTAGCCTATCACATGCTGAGTGACGTTCCCCTGGGAAGCTTTCTTTCAAGCGGAATCGACAGCGCCGTAGTTACCGCCGTGGCAAGTAAAATCGAGCCCGGCATCAAAGCCTTTACCGTCGGATTCAACGTAAGGGGCTATTCGGAATTGGACGATGCGGCGGCGATTTCTTCACATTTGGACATTGACCACGTTCTGCTGGAATGCAATCTTGAAGATTTCAAGAACAATTACGAAAAGGTTATTTACCATCTGGACTCCCCCGTTGCGGACCCCTCAACCGTTGCCATCTACCTCATTTGCCGTGAGGCGGCAAAACACGTCAAGGTAGTGCTTTCGGGTGAAGGCTCGGACGAAATTTTCGGAGGGTACAGAATTTACGACACTGCCCGTTCTTCAAAGAAGATCAGCTCTCTGCCACAGTTTATCAAAACGCCGCTTTTGGCTCTTGCCAAAATGCTCCCCGACGGAGTCAAGGGCAAGGGCTTGATAATGAGAGGCTGCGTTCCCCTCGAAAAACGCTTTGTTGGTAACTCCTTTGTTTTTGATGAAAAATCAAAGAGGAAGTACCTTAAAACGTTTGACAAGAACCAGAGCTTTACCGAAATTACTGCCCCGATCTACGCAGAGACGGAGGGCTACACACCTCTTCTTAAAATGCAACACTGCGACTTCAACACCTGGCTCCCCAGCGACATTTTGGTTAAAGGTGACCGCCTCAGCATGGGCAACTCCCTGGAAGCACGTGTGCCGTTCCTCGACAAAGAAGTTTTTGAAGCCGTGTGCGACCTTTGCGACGGGGACAAGCTTAAAAACGGCACCACCAAATTCATTCTCCGCGATGCCTTTTCCGACCTCGTGAACAAGGAAACCCTTGTGCGCCCCAAGCTGGGCTACCCTGTCCCCGTGAGAGTCTGGCTCAAGGACGAGCTTTACGACTGGGCGGCGGACATCATTAAGAACAGCACTGCTGATGAATTTATAAACAGCGAGGAGGCGTTGAAGCTCCTCGAAAATCACCGCAAAGGTAAGGGAGATTACTACCACCACCTTTGGGTTCTTCTCAGTTTTATCAGCTGGTACAGGCTTTACGTTACGGATGCGGAAAACACAAAGAAGCGGATTCTTTCGGGGGAACTTTAAATGCGCAAAACAAGCGGAGTTTCCGTCGAATAATGCGGTGAAAATATTTGACAAATCTGTTTAATAATGCTATGATAAAATGATGATTGTTTAGATGCCGCCTTGTGCGGTGTCATACAGTTTTCATCACAAGGATTTAGCACAGAAGGGAGGCGTTTTATCCATGGGCAGAGCAATTTTTGTTACCTCGTTCAAGGGCGGAGTGGGCAAAACCACGGTTTCTGCGAATCTGGCTTCGGCTCTCACTTACCTTGGTAAAAGCGTTCTCACCGTGGATGCCGATTTCTCCAACCGCTGTCTTGACATCGTGCTCGGGCTTGAAAACAACTCTGTTTTCGATTGCTACGACATTCTTAAGGATGGCACTGCCCCTTCCGACGCCATCATCAGGTCGGAAAAGAATCCTTTGCTTTCCCTGCTTCCCGCACCCGCAAACTTTTCGGGAGAGAAGCTGGAACAGGAGCGTTTCATTTCGCTGTTTAACGAGTTGAAATCACGTTACGACTACATTTTGGTTGATTCCTCAGCGGAAATTTCAGATACTTACCTCTCCTTCGCCGCCGTATGTGATGACGCCATCGTGGTTTCTTTTCACCAGTCCACCGCCATTCGCGCGGCGGAAAAAACCGCAACCAAACTGGCGGAGCTTGGGTTTTCCAACATTCGTTTGGTGGTTAACATTTTTCACAAAGAGGATTCGGAGGCCGGACGGCTCCCCGGCGTTTACGACATCATCACCCGTGCTCACATACGCCTTATCGGGGTTGTTCCCTACGACAGCAACGTAAGCATCGACCAGGAGGCAGGCCGTGTTGCTCTTGAAAACGGAGCTAAAAACCCCAAAAAACTGAATAAGCTCAAGGAGTACGAACGTGCTTTTCTCAACATTGCACGTCGTGTTTGCGGTGAGCAGGTTCCCTTGCTCAAAGGGGTCTACAAGACAAAGGGGTTAAAAAGACTTTTTTCCGCAACTTAGACTTTTAGATTTTTACGGATTAAGATAAATTTTTTGAAAATTTCTTTTAAAATGAAAGGAGTTTTAATTTAATGGAAATAGCTATAATTGCAAGTGACAAAAAGAAAGAACTTATGACTGAGTTTTGTATCGCTTATTGCGGTATTCTCAGCAGACATAACCTTTGCGCTACCGCCACTACCGGCAAGTACATAAGCGAAGCCACAGGTTTGGAAATTGAAAAACTTCTCGCCGGTTCTCACGGCGGTCAGCAACAGATCGCTTCCAGAATTGCGTTTAACGAAATAGATTTGCTTCTCATTTTCCGTGACACCGCTTCAGATGCAGAATACGACGATGCTGAGAGCAGTATCATCCGCATGTGCGACGTACAGAACATTCCTGTTGCCACCAACATCGCAACCGCAGAGGCGCTGATTCTTGCACTTGACAGGGGCGACCTTGACTGGAGAATGTACGTAAATCCCAGATACAGCGACAAGGCGTAGCTTGTTCTTTAAAAGCTCGGCGATTCTCGCAAAGCTTGCGGAGCTGTTGTCGAGCAAAGCTTCAAAAATGACGGAGGGCCGCTTTTATTGCGGCGATTTATGACGTATTATGGCGAACATTCAGAAACCCAAGGGTACTTTTGACATTCTTCCCGAACAGTCGGGACTTTGGCAATACATTGAGACGGCGGCGAGAAAAGTTGCCGCTTTAAACGGGTTCTCCGAAATCCGTTTCCCCACCTTTGAATACACGGAGCTTTTTGACCGCGGAGTGGGTGACACTACGGACATTGTTCAGAAGGAGATGTACACCTTCAGCGACCGTGACGGAAGAAGCATGAGCCTTCGTCCGGAAGGTACGGCAAGCGTTGTAAGAAGCATTGTGGAAAACGGGCTTGTGGCTCAGGCTATGCCCTTAAAGCTTTATTACATCGGTTCGTTTTTCAGATACGAAAAGCCTCAGGCTAACAGAAGCCGTGAGTTCGTACAGTTCGGCACAGAGGTTTTCGGGGCAGACAGCCCTTACGCCGATGCAGAGGTAATCATGCTGGCAAGTGCTTTGTTCAAGGCTCTCGGCGTTGATGAACACATCTCTCTCAAAATCAATTCAATCGGATGCAAAACCTGCCGTGCCGATTACCACGCAGCTTTAAAGACTTACTTTGAAAACAAAAAGGACGGGCTTTGCGACACCTGCAAGGGCAGACTTGAAACCAATCCTTTGAGAATTCTGGACTGCAAGTGCCCCGAATGCAAGGCGATTGCAGCTGACGCTCCCAAGACCATAGAATTCCTCTGCGAGGACTGCTCCAAGCATTTTGAGAAGCTGAAGGCTTGTCTTAATGACTCGGGCACAAAGTTTGAGGTCGACCCCTTTATCGTCAGGGGGCTTGACTACTACACCAAGACGGTGTTTGAGTTTGTTTCCGACATCGGAGCCCAGTCTACCGTTTGCGGCGGCGGCCGTTACGACGGACTTGTTAAACAACTCGGCGGGCCTCCCCTTTGCGGCGTAGGCTTCGGCATGGGCATCACCCGTCTTATCGCAGTGATGGAAAACGCAAACGCTCTTCCCGCAATCGACAAAGCTCCCAAGCTCTACTTCGCTCCCATGGGAGAAAAAGCGCAGGCGAAAGCCTTTGAGCTTTGCGGAAAGCTTAAAAACTCAGGCATTTATTCCGAGTGCGACATCTGCGGCAGGTCCTTGAAGGCGCAAATGAAATACGCTGACAAAATAGGTGCGCTTTACACCCTCGTTCTCGGTGACAACGAGCTTGAAGAGGGCAAGGCGGTTTTGAAAGCCATGAGAGGCGGCGACAACATCGAAGTTGAAATCAACGCCGACAAGATAATTTCAGCCCTTGCTTAATCGGCAAAGGACAAGCTTTCGACCTACCGTAAACTTGGCTTCAACCAAGGGATTCGGCTTTAAGTGAAATTTAAGATTAAGGAGTAAAACATAATGGCAGAGTTATTGGGTTCTACCAAAAGAACCGATTATTGCGGCACTCTTACAGAGGACTGCATCGGCAAGACCGTTACGGTTACCGGATGGACACAAAGGCAGAGAGACCTTGGTGCGCTCATCTTTATAGACCTTCGTGACCGCACTGGCATCGTTCAGCTCGCATTTGATGAGAGCACCGACAAAGCGGTTTTTGAAAAGGCGTTTACAGTCAGAAGCGAATACGTACTCGCCGCTACGGGTACAGTCAGAGAACGTTCCAGCAAAAACCCCAACATCCCCACGGGAAGCATTGAGATTTTTGTTACAGAGCTTAAAATTCTCTCCACCGCAGAGACTCCTCCTTTTGAAATCGTTGAAAACTCCAAGGCTAACGAGGAGTTAAGACTCAAGTACCGTTACCTTGACCTTCGCCGTCCCGATTTGGCTAAGAACATCATCTTCCGTCACAAGCTGGCAAAGGTTACCCGTGACTACTTTGACGAGAACGGTTTTATCGAAATCGAAACCCCCATTATGGTTAAGTCTACTCCCGAAGGTGCGAGGGACTACCTTGTTCCCAGCCGCATCCACAAGGGCGAGTTTTATGCCCTTCCTCAGTCCCCTCAGCTTTACAAACAGCTCCTTATGGTGGCAGGCTTTGACCGTTACATGCAGATAGCTCGCTGTTTCCGTGACGAGGACCTCAGAGCTGACCGTCAGCCGGAGTTTACTCAGATCGACTTTGAGATGTCTTTCGTTGACGTGGATGACATCCTCACCCTCGTTGAGGGTTACATGGAACGGGTCTTCGACAAGATGCTCGGCTACAAGCTCGAACTCCCCATTCCCCGCTACACTTACAGAGAAGTGATGGAGCGTTTCGGCTCCGACAAGCCCGACCTCAGATACGGGATGGAAATTCAGGACCTTACGGAAGTGGTTAAGGGTTGTGCTTTCCCCGTTTTTGCAAGCGCAATCGAACAGGGTGGCGGCGTCAGAGCCATCAACGCAAAGGGATTTGCCGCAAAGCTCACCCGTAAGGAAATCGACCGCATTACCGACTACGCAAAGGGCTGCGGAGCAAAAGGTCTTGCTTGGATCAGAATGACAGACCAGGGCGTTTCCTCCTCTTTCGCTAAGTTTATGACAGAGGACGAGATGAACGCCATCATCAAAGCCATGGACGCAGAAACCGGCGACGTGGTTCTCATCATGGCAGACTCCAACGTTTCCGCTCTCCTTTCAACCATGGGTCTTGTTCGAATCGAAACGGCAAACCGCGCAGGTGTTGAAAAGACCGGATTTAAACCCCTTTGGGTCGTTGAGTTTCCCTTCTTCGAGTACGACAAGGATCTTGGCGATTTTGTTGCCATGCACCACCCATTCACAGCACCTCTTGACGAGTGCTTGCCCTACCTCGAAACAGACAAAGCCAACGTCAGAGCGAAGGCTTACGACCTTGTTCTCAACGGCATTGAGCTTTCCAGCGGCTCTATCAGAATCACAAACCCCGATTTGCAGAAAACCATTTTCAAGCTTCTCGGCATCTCCGACGAGGAAGCTTACAAGAAGTTTGGATTCCTTACAGATGCTTTCAAGTTCGGTCCTCCTCCTCACGGCGGAATGGCTCTCGGTCTTGACCGTCTTGTGATGCAGCTCCTCGGCGCAGAAAGCTTGCGAGACGTCGTTGCCTTCCCCAAGGTTCAGAACGCTTCCGAGCTCATGACCGCTTGCCCCTCCGACGTACCCGAAGCCTTGCTCAAGGATTTGGGCATCGCAGTCATCAAGGAGAAGGCTGAATAACTGACTGAAAAAATGCGGAGGCTTTCCCAAAAAGCAAAGCCTCCGCCCAATAATTTTTTTGAGGAAAGATTAAAAATGATTGAGTTTACCGACATTTACAAAAATTACGGCGATAAACAAGCTCTTAAAGGCATCAGCTTTAACGTGGAAGCCGGGGAAATTTTAGGTTTTCTCGGTCCTAACGGCGCAGGTAAAAGTACTGCCTTGAACATTCTTACAGGCTACCTCTCCGCCTCCGCAGGTACCGCCAAGGTCGACGGCATCGACATTCTCGAAAACCCCATCGAAGCTAAAAAGCTTATCGGTTTTTTACCTGAACTTCCTCCGCTTTACCTCGACATGACGGTTAAAGAGTACCTTTATTTCGTTTACGAGCTTAAAAAGTGCCGTTTACCAAAAAAACAGCACATTAACGAGATTTGCGAAGTTGTTAAAATCAACCACGTTCTCAACCGTGTTATCAAGAACCTTTCCAAGGGCTACCGCCAAAGAGTCGGCATCGCTCAATCCCTTATCGGAAACCCCAAGGTCCTCGTTTTTGACGAGCCTACGGTTGGTCTTGACCCCAAGCAGATCATCGAAATCCGCAACCTAATAAAATTCCTCGGCAAAGAGCACACCATCATTCTCAGTTCCCACATTCTGCCCGAGGTTCAACAGGTTTGCAGCCGAATTGTGGTAATAAATGAAGGTCAGATCGTGGCTAACGAGCGCACAGAGGATCTGATAAAAGCCGTAGAAGGTCCCATGAAGCAGATTGCAAAAATCGTAGGGCCTGAAACCGAGGTGCTTAAAGCCCTCAGAGAGCTTCCCGGCGTCAAGTACTGCGAAATTCTCGGCAAGCAGGATACTGATTCCGTCAGCTACCTCATTGAATCCGAGGAGAGGATCGACATCAGAAAGGCGCTCTTCCATTCGCTCGCTTCTAAAGGGTACCCTCTTATCGGGCTTGAAGGAATGGAGCTGAGCCTTGAAGACATTTTTGTACGCCTTGTTACAAAAAAACAGGAAGCCGAAAAGAAAAAGAAAACCATCGCTGAGCAAAGGAGGGCTAACTAAATGGGTGCGATTTACAAGAGAGAGCTGAAATCTTACTTTGTTTCCCCTCTCGGCTACATTTTTATGGCTAACTTCCTTGCTATCAGCGGTCTTATTTTCAGCATCTGCACCTTGCAGAAGCAGGAGAAAAGCAGCGTTTCCGCTTACTTCCTCTATCTGCTCATAGCTTTCGCCATCCTTTTGCCGCTTCTTACAATGAAATCCCTTTCGGAAGAACGCAAAACAAAGACCGAACAGCTTTTGATGACCGCCCCGATTTCGATTTCGGGCATGATTTTCGGCAAGTACTTTGCTGCCCTTACGGTTTTTGCGGGCACTCTTGCCATCAACAGCCTTAACTTCATCCTTTTGGGAATTTACGGCAGCCCCAACGTTCCGCTCATTGCGGCAAACGTGCTTTGCCTTTTCTTTGTGGGTGCGCTTTTCCTCGCCATTGGGATTTTCTTCTCCTCCCTTACCGAGGATGCGCTCATTTCCGCACTCACCTCCATGGACGTCATCTTTGCACTCTTTGCTTTCAGCTTCTTCGCTCAAGGCATCGAAATCAAGTGGCTTAAAACCCTCATTCAGTGGTTCTCTGTTCTTGACCGCTACACGCCTTTTATGAACGGTCAGCTCGACATCACTTCCATCATCTATTTTGTTTCCTTTGCCGGCGTTTTCCTCTTCCTCGCAGTAAGAGTTTACGAACGCCGCCGTTGGGCTTAAGTTTCAGGGAAGCGAGGTTTCAACAATGAATAACAAAACAAAAAACAAAGCGGATTCCCGCAGAAAACTCAAATACGCCTCCCTGTCCGTCAGCTTTGCGGTTGTTTTTATCGCTCTTATCATCGGTCTTAACGCCTTTGTAACGGTCATCAGCAAGTCCGTTACGATGAAAATAGACCTGACAGGCGAAGACGCGAACTTCTACACAGTTTCTTCCGCCTCCGACGAAGCACTTGCAAGCCTTGGCGACGATTGGAAAGTTACCCTCTACTTCCTCGCCGAAAAGGACGACATTTCCGACCTGCGCATTGCAGAGTTGGCTGAGGAGTACTCCAGACGTTACAGCGGTCACGTTACCGTTGAGTACAAGGACATCAACAGAGACACCGCCTTTGTTCAGAAGTACAAGGACGAAACCCAGACAAACATTACCACCAAGCACCTCATCGTTCAGGGCGAACACCACGCCAGAGTTTTGAGTTTCAGCTCATTTTATCTCACGGACGAATCCAACAATTACGAGGTTTTTGCCTTCCAGGGCGAGTTGAGAATCACCTCTGCAATCCTTCAGGCGGGCATTGAAACCGCTCCTCTCGCAGCG
>JAFXKQ010000160.1 GCA_017531625.1 Clostridia bacterium
GAGTGTAATGCGGTGTCAAACTTCAGGGGCTCCTTTTAGGGGCGAAGCCTGTAATTGCCCCTTATAGGGGCCGTGCAAGCCACCGGTTCAACCGGTGGTTCTGACTTAGTTCCACATAAGAGTTTGGCAAAAGGAATAGCTGATCAGCAGAGATAAAAAAGCTACCGAAGAGATATAAACAGCCTTCAACCACCGTTTTTTCATCAGCTTTAAATTAAGCGCGGAAAGTGAAACGACTGCAACGGTAACAAGCAGCCAGAAAATTGCTGTAAAATCGTTGGCGTTAAAATCGTTTTGCACCACGTTTCCAAGCTCGTCTATCTTAGGGCAACCGCAGCCAAACCACTCTACGATAAAGCGGCGGTTGACGATAGAGTAGGGAGAGAATAAAACAAAAAATAAAAACAATGGGGATGCAAGTCTAAAAACCTTTCTTGCCATAAGCTCACCTCGTTAATAAAGACGAATTGGAGAGCAAAAGCTCTCACCTCTAAGTAAAAAAACAGCACCACGGAGGATGCTGTTTTAAGGAATCATTTTTTGTCATTCTTGCCGTTTCAGTGACCGTTGCCATGATGCTGGCCTTTGCTTTCCTTGCGGTCAACGTTTTGTTCGGGGAGCTCCTCTGTAAAGTCGTCCTTGTCGTTTTCCCTTATTCTGTCCTTTATCTGACGCATCGTAAGGTCCTTTACCTCATCAACCGTAACGTTCGGATTAATGCTTTTCAGTTCAAGATAAGCTTCATATTTACCCATGGAAAGTCCGTTGCTATGGGCGTTTTTTGTTTCCTTGTTTAGGCTGTGTGAGCAATGCACGTCGCTTCTGCTTCGTGTGTGCTCTGCAAGACCTTCGGCTACTATGTCACTTTCCTTATTGTCACCGAAAACGGTAAGGTACACAAGCCCCTCGCTTTCAGCATACTTGGAAAAGTCGGTAGTATCAAGCAGCTTGTCAACGGCATCCTTGTAATTAAGATGCTGCAATTTTACGGAGTTAACGATCTTTTCGCCTTCGTCGTTAAAGGCTTCTATCGATACAACATTATCGAAGCGGTTGATGCCAAGCTCAACGGAAGGATTAACGTCCACGCTTATAACCGTAACCGGGGTAAAGTACAGGTAATATCCAACCAAACCTAGACAAAGAACCAACAAACAGGTAGCTGTGGCAGCTATGGCTTTGCGATAAAAGCCGGCGGCTTTAATTGTGCTTCTGCGCTTTGCCACTTTAGTCATAAGCTTTTTTTCAAACGCTTCGTCTGCTTGTATTCCGTCAAATGCGTTTTTGATTCTGTTATGCAAGTTCTTCACCTCCCAGTGTTTCTTTAAGTAGCTTCTTTGCTCTCGTTAAAAGCGTGTATACCGTGTTAACGTTCTTTCCCAATATTTCTGCAATTTCTGGTGCTGTGTACCCTTCGTAATAATGCAGATGTATTACGTTTTTGTATTTTGGAGGCAGTGATAAAACTGCCTCCAAAACCTCACTTGACTGGGAAGAAACGCTGTCTGATTCACAAATCAACTCGTTGAGGTTAACCGTGCGGCTTCTGAAAAAGCTTTTAAGCAGGTCTTTGCAGGCATTGATCGTAACTCTGATAATCCACGCTTTCTCATGCTCTGCGCTTTCAAACTCGATATCGCTGCACATATACTTAATAAATACCGTCTGGCAAATATCCTCTGCATCATGATAACTCTTTAAATGCAGTATACAAATACGCCTCATGGTATCAGAGTACAGCTTTATTGCGTTGTTTACCCCTATTTCAGATCGCACGTTGTATCCTCACTGTTATGTTTTATCTTTTGTTTTTGCCTTTGCCTCTGCCTCTGGCCTCAGCATTGGCTTCGGTTTCTGTTTCAGGTTCAGCTTCGTCCTTATTGCCTCTGCCATTCTTCTTGTTCTTGCCGCCCTTGTTGTCGCAGATGCCGTCGCCATCCTCGTCAACACAGTTGTCGCAAAGACCGTCGCCGTCCTCGTCTACAAACTTTTTGCAGTTTTCAGCGGTGTGAGTCTTGTCGCCCTTCTTTTCGCCGTTGCCTTTGTTGCCTTTGTCGCCTTTGTCGCCTTTGTTACCCTTGTTGTCACAGATGCCGTCGCCATCCTCGTCAACACAGTTGTCGCAAAGACCGTCACCGTCTTCGTCTACAAGCTTTTTGCAGTTTTCGGAAGTGTGTCCTTTGTGAGGCTTTTCTTCGTCGGTAACAACGTCATCGGAAGCTTCTTCGTCAACAATAACGTCGTCGGAAACTTCTTCGTCGGTAACAACGTCGTCGGAAGCTTCTTCTTCGATAACAAGGTCATCGGAAACCGCTTCGTCGGTAACGGGGGTTTCGTTCAAAGGCTCTGCTTTGCGGTTAACACCAACCGCAAAAGCGGATATGCCTGAGATAAGAAGTACCAGAGTAAGTGCCAGAATACTTGTGAGTAATTTTTTCATGCTTTGCCTCCTGATAATTTTAGTGCCGTTTTTATCGGCTTCATAAAACAATACGATTGAGAAAGGCAAATCCATTCAAAATATTTAAATTATTTAATTTATTATATCATAAGTTTTTACGAAGAGCAAGGTGTTGCTTAGGAAAAGCATCCCAAAGCAAAGAAAAAAGCCAACCCTTTACGGATTGGCTTTTCCTGTTGTCTGGTGGTGGCGAGGGGAGTCGAACCCCTGTCCGAAAGCCCATCCTTACGACTTTCTACGTGCGTAGTCTATGATTTACATTCCCTCTCCCAGCCGTCCACAGACAGACTGCTCGGTTCAGTAGCTTCATTAATTCATGGCGTGCCGCAAAGCTTTGGCTCGCTCACGTTCACTGCTTTGTGACGCCGAATCCTATGCCGCAGTCCTCACAGGTTCGACGGCCGCCGGTTAGGCAGCGATTGCTAATTCGTTGTTAGCGTTTAATTTTATTTTCCGCATTTTATAGAAGGTGCGGGCTTCTGCACGCTTATCGTAGCTCAAAACCCCCGTCGAAACCTTTACGCCCCCGTGTGTGTTTTGCGCTAAAGTTTTTCTGCCCTGTCGGCTTCTCGTTTCGCTGAACGCTTTGCGTCCGCTTCACGCTTGTCATAAAGCTTTTTACCTTTACATAAACCTATCTCAAGCTTAACCCATTTACCGCTGAAATACAGCCTGAGCGGAATCAGGGAATACCCTTTCTGTCCCACCAATCCCAACAGCCTTAAAATCTCACGCTTATGCATCAGAACCCGTCGCTCACGAAGCGGTTCGCGGTTGAAAATGTTACCTTTCTCGTAAGGGCTTACGTGCATTCCCAACACGAAAAGCTCTCCGTTTTGAATACGGCAATAAGAATCCTTGAGATTGACTCTGCCTGCTCGCAAGGACTTGACCTCGGTACCGCAAAGCTCAATGCCTGCCTCGTACTTATCTTCTACAAAGTAATCGTGAAAAGCCTTTTTATTTTGCGCTATAAGTTTCTGAACAGAATTAGTTTGCACCGAAGTCACCTCACTTTCCTTAACGCATTTGCTATTATATCAAAGTCAGATTAAAAAATCAAGGGGATTTTGTCGTTTGTCTTAAAACGGTTTGTTTGAAAATGGCATTGTTGACAAGAAATTTTGTTTGTGCTAAAATACGGTAGCGTTTTATTACATTAAGGAGTCTGTTATGGAAAAACCGAATATAAAGAAGAATAAAACGTCAATTCTTGCCCTTATGGTACCGCTGGTTATCGGCGGCGTAATAGGTGCCTTTTGCGGGGTTTATCTTGCAGAGCTTGTTCCCGATGGGCTTTCCTTTTTTGAAAACATTGTGATTTATCTGGCACTCATTGTTGCTATTGTTTTTACCGTTTTATTCAGTGTGATTCTACACGAGGCGGGACATCTTTTGTTTGGACTTCTCTCGGGTTACAAATTCTGTTCGTTTATGATTTTTGGAATAGATTTGATTAAACAGGACGGTAAGCTTCGCATCAAACGTTACTCGCTTCCCGGCGCAGGCGGTCAATGCCTTATGTGTCCGCCTGAGTACAACGACAACAGCTTTCCCGTTATGCTCTATAACCTTGGCGGAATCATCGCCAATGCGGTTGTCGCTTTGGTTTTCGGAGCAACCGTTTTGTTATTTGACTTAGGGCTTGTTCCAAAATTGATTTTGGGCGGAGCAGCTTTGGTTAACCTCGTTTTTGCTCTCGTTAACGGGATTCCCATAAGCGCTGTTATCGAAAACGACGGTTACAACACCGTTATGCTCAAAAATAACCCGAAGGCACGTAAAGCGTTTTGGTTACAGTTAAAGTATCACGAGCTTTTGGCACAAGGTTTGAGAATTAAGGATTTGCCCGAGGAAATGTTTTTCCGTCCCACGGATGAGGAGCTGGCTTCCAACAGTTTGATTGCGTTTATGGCGAATTTTATGTGCGAGAGATTGGTTGATGAGCATAGGTTTGAAGAAGCGTATTCGCTCAGTGAGGAGTTTCTCGCAAAGGAAAACAAAATAATTCAATTGAACCGTGTAATTATGGTTTCTGACATGATTTTTACTGAGCTTATCCTTGAAAACAGGGGAGAAGTTCTTGAATGCCTTTTAACCAAGGATCAAAAGAGAATTATGGCGCAGTTAAAAGGAATGCCTTGTGTTTTGAGGACGCAATACGCCTATGCTTTGTTAGGACAAGGCGACGTGTCAAAGGCCGAAAAAATTAAAAGTAAGTTTGACAAAGTTCAAAAATCTTATCCCTACAAGGGCGAAATCGAAAGCGCTAAAGAGCTTTTTGCCATAGTTGATGAAACAAAAGCAATAAGAGACGCTGAATTTAACAAAAATTAGGAGCTTTTATTGCAAAAGAGCTTGAATTATGAGTGGCTTTTGTACTATAATTCTTTTGTAGGTAAAGGCTTATAAAATTTTATTGTTTGGAGAGTTTTTATTATGTTTCTTTCAAAAATCAAGGACGAGGACATCAACAGAGAGATAGTCGAGAGCATCGTTTTTAACAACGTAGAAGACAAGAGCGACGAAACGGGAGATTGTATTCTCGTTCTCGGCGGGGCTTGCCCTCTTATTGACCGTGTTCCCAAGTCTGTCGAGCTTTATAAGGCCGGCAAGGCGAAGAAGATTTGCTACTCCGGAGCACCGCTTTGGGATACGATTTACGGCAGAATGAGCGAGGCAGACAGCATGGCTAAGCTTGCTGAGGAAATGGGCGTTGATCCTGCTGACATTATACGTGA
>JAFXKQ010000161.1 GCA_017531625.1 Clostridia bacterium
CTGCTCCAAGTCATAAACCAGACAGCTGAGCGCCTTTACGGGGGGGCGTTTCTTCGCCTCGTAGACCCTTTCCACCGCCTTGCTGTCGAAGGCGCAGGCTCCAAGGCCGTAAACCGTTTCCGTGGGGAACGCCACGATTCCCCCCTCCTTGATGATTTTGGCACACTCCATCAAAAAATCAAGGTTCGGTCTGTCTTTATCCACGGTGAAAATCTTAGTTTCGCACATTCCCACACCTCCCGTCAGTTTACAAACAAAAATTTCCTGTTTAGAGTATAACACTATTTTTTCCTTTTTTCCATAGCTTTTTACAAAAAGTATTTTCAAACTCTCACAAAAACGCTAAAAACTCTTGCCAAGCCGTGATAAAAATGCTATAATGCAAAACTGTATACTTAGCTTTTTAAATGGGGTGAATACGTATGCCGATTAAAATTCCCGTTGGCCTCCCGGCCGCAGAGACTCTTGAAAAAGAAAACATTTTCGTTATGGACGAGAACAGAGCCAGCAGGCAGGACATTCGCCCGTTAAAGATTGCCATTCTCAATCTCATGCCCACCAAGATAGTGACGGAGACTCAGCTTTTGCGTTTGCTTTCCAACACGCCGTTGCAGACTGACATTACACTGCTCACCACGGGCACTTACTCCCCCAAGAACGTTCCCGAAGGTCATCTCGCTTCATTTTACAAGACCTTTAACGACGTTAAGGACGAACGCTTTGACGGGTTCATCATCACGGGTGCGCCCGTGGAGTACATGGAGTTTGAGGAAGTGAGCTACTGGGACGAGCTGTGCGACATAATGGAATGGACGAAGCACAACGTTTTCTCCACCATGTTCATCTGTTGGGGTGCCATGGCAGGTCTTTACTACAAGTACGGCATAAAAAAGCTTCAGCTGGACAAAAAAATGTTTGGGGTTTTCAAACACAAAACTCTCGTTCCTTCTCACCCGTTGCTGAGAGGCTTTGATGAGGAATTCCTTGCGCCCCATTCCAGGTTTTCCTACTGCGACGGCGAAGCGTTTGACCGTTGCCCCTCTCTTATCAAACTTGCGGAGTCGGACGAGGCGGGGCTTTACCTTGCCGCTTCCTCGGACGGGAGAAGCATCTTTGTCATCGGCCACGGTGAATACGATGCCGAAACCCTTAAAACCGAGTACCTGCGAGACCTGAGCAAGGGTAAAGAAATTGAGATTCCGCGCCACTACTTCAACGGCGACGACCCGAACTCCGTTCCCGTCAACACCTGGCGTGCCCACGCTCATTTACTCTTTTCCAACTGGCTGAACTACTTCGTTTACCAGAACACGCCTTTCAATCTTAACGAGATGCCTTTGAACTTTGTAAAGGCTGATAACTAAGAATTTTCAGGAGATTCACTTTTATGATAAATCCCGCTTACTTTGAGAGCCTCGGAAACGAAACCCTTGAGTTTCTTTCCAAGGCTGAGAAACTTAAAAAGGAAAAGAACGCCGTCGTTCTCGCTCACTTTTACGAACCCATCGAAATTCAGCTTGCCGCCGATTTTGTCGGCGACTCCCTGGAACTCGCACGCAGGTGCAAAGACCTGGAATGTGAGAAAATCGTTTTCTGTGGAGTGAGCTTCATGGCAGAAACGGCAAAGCTTCTCTGCCCCGAAAAGTGCGTTTTCATTCCCGCACCCGACGCCGGCTGTCTTATGGCGGACATGATTGACGAAAACCACATTCTGCGTCTGAGGGAAGAACACCCCCACGCCTCGGTTGTTTGCTACATCAACAGCACGGCGAGGACAAAGGCGGTTTCCGACATCTGCTGTACCTCCGCAAACGCCGTTAAGGTTGCAAGCGCTGTGGAAGGCGATGAGATAATTTTTGTTCCCGACCGCAATCTGGGACGTTTCGTGGCGGAGCAAGTACCGCAGAAGAAATTCTTCTTCCACCCGGGCTACTGCCCCATTCACGACAACTTGAAGCTTGAAAAGGTTCTTGAAGCCAAGGCGGAGCACCCCGGCGCACCCGTGCTTACCCATCCCGAGTGCCAACCCGAAATTTGCGCACTTTCCGACTTTGTGGGGAGCACTTCGCAGATTCTGCGCTTTGTTGCCGAATCCGAGGACAGGGAGTTCATCATCTGCACCGAGGACGGCGTGATTGAGCGAATGAGGATGCTCCACCCCGAAAAGACCTTCTTCAACCCGGACAGAGAAACGCTTTTCTGCGAGGGAATGAAAAAGATTACCCCCGAAATGCTCATCGACACACTCGAAAACGGCGTGGGCGAAGTCTTTTTGGACGAGGGCTTGAGAGAACGTGCGCTCCGCCCCATCGAAAGAATGCTTGAAATCAAATAAATCCGTTAAATCATCCGACAAACCGGACAAATCAAAAAAATAAGGATTTTTAAATCTCTTTCCGAAAGGAACGGCTTTTAATTTATGACTGACATCAGGAAGTATTTATACAACGAAAAAGCGGCAGGCGCAGAGGAGTACCCCTTTGACGTGCTCATCATCGGCAGCGGAATCGCAGGACTTTACGCTGCTTTGCATCTGGACGAGTCTTTACAGTGCGCCATGGTAACAAAGGCGAACATTGACGAAAGCAACTCTTACCTCGCTCAGGGCGGGATTGCCGCAGTCATGAGCAAGGACGACGATTTTGAGGGTCACATTCAGGACACGCTTACCGCAGGCGCAGGACTTTGCGAACTTGAAGCGGTTAAGGTTCTGGTTGAAGAGGGACCCGAAAACATTCGCACCCTCATCGACATGCAGATTCCCTTTGACGTGAATTCCGAGGGGGATCTGCTCATCACCCGTGAGGGCGGCCATCACATGAGGCGCATCGTTCACTGCGGCGGCGACGCCACGGGGAAAGAAACCACCAAACAGCTCGGCAGGCTCGCTTTGAAAAAAGAAAATCTGCACTTTTTCTTCGAAAGCTACCTGGTGGACCTGCTCACCGACGAAAAGGGCGTTTGCGGTGCCGTGGTGATGGTTGGCGAAGAGTACCGCATTTTCCGTTCGAGGAACGTGATTCTCGCCACGGGCGGAATCGGTCAGATTTACGAATACACCACTAACCCCACGGGTGCGGTAGGCGACGGAATCGCAGCGGCTCACCGTGCGGGGGCTGTACTTTCAAACATGGAGATGGTTCAGTTCCACCCCACCACCCTCATTGCGGACGACAAGCCCGACAGACTCTTCCTCATCTCCGAGGCGGTCAGGGGCGAGGGTGCCATTCTCAGAAACTCCAGGGGTGAGGCGTTCATGAAGGACAAGCACGAGCTTGCCGACCTTGCTCCCCGTGACATCGTGACGAGGGAAATCATCAAGGAGCTTGACCGCATTAACGAAAGCCACGTTTTCCTTGACGCATCTTCCATGACAACGGAGTTTTTCTCCAACCGCTTCCCCACCATTTACAACCAATGCCTGAATAAAGGGATAAATCTTACGGCGGATTACATTCCCGTCCGTCCCGCACAGCATTACCTCATGGGCGGAGTAAAGACCGACCTTGATGCAAGAACCAGCATTGAAGGCCTTTACTGTTGCGGAGAATCCGCCGAAAGCGGAATCCACGGCGGAAACCGTCTGGCTTCCAACTCGGTGCTGGAATGCCTTGTTTTCGGCAGACGTGCCGCAAGACACATTAACGCAAACTTCCGTCCAAGCGGAGAAAAGAACGTGGGTCCCGCCAACGTTGAAGCTCTCGGTTCAATCGCTTTCAGCAACCGGTTTTACGAACAGGCGGAAAAGACGGTCAAGCGCATTATGACAAAGTACGCAGGGCCCGAACGCAGTTTTGACGGGATGCTCAAGGGAATCAAGGAGCTTGAGGAAATCAAGGAACAGCTTGACAGTGCGTACCTCTCCAATCCCTACCACTACAAGGTTTATAATATGATGCAGAACGCTCTGTGTATTCTTGAAAGTGCGTACGCACGCAAGGAAAGCGTTGGAGCGCATTACATTGTGGCAAGCCTTGAGGACTGAGAAGGCGAGAAAACATTAAGGAGTAATTTACAATGAATTTTGACAAAATAATTTTAATGACTCTTGAAGAAGACATGCCGGGCGGAGACATTACCTCCGTGGCTTCCGTGGGCAAGGACGCACGTGCAAAGGGTGCTTTCAAGGCTAAGGCAGACGGCGTGATTTGCGGAATGGAAATCGCAAAGCGCACCTTTGAACTGGTTGGCGGCGAGGTTTCGCTCCGCTGTCTTTGCAAGGACGGAGATTTTGTAAAGAAAGGCGACGTTTTAGCGGAAATTGAAGGCAACGCAAGAAGCATTCTCGCAGGAGAACGCACGGCGCTCAACCTCATGCAACGTGCTTCCGGGATTGCCACGGCAACCCGTCAGGCGGTTGAGTCGGTGAAGGGCACAAATGCCAAAATCACCGACACGAGAAAGACAATGCCCGGTCTTCGCATGCTGGACAAGTACGCAGTAAGAGTCGGCGGCGGAACTAACCACCGTTACAGCCTTTCTGACGGGGTTCTCATCAAGGACAACCACATTGCGGCGGCGGGCGGACTGACAAACGCTGTCCTCAGTGCAAAGGCTTACGTTCCCCACACCTTAAAGGTGGAGGTGGAGACCGAGACTCTCGAACAGGTCAAGGAAGCGCTTTCCGCAGGGGCTGACATCATCATGCTTGACAACATGAGTTACGAAATGATGGCTGAGGCAGTTAAGCTCATCGACGGCAAGGCGGTTACGGAAGCCAGCGGTAACATGGGTGAACGTGACCTTAAGTCCGTTGCTGAAACGGGAGTGGATTTGATTTCCATCGGCGCTCTTACCCATTCCGTCAAAGCCCTCGACATCAGCCTTAAATTTGAAATCATCAAATAAATCGGTCAATTTTTAGGAATCAAGTTACAGAAACAGGGTGCAGGTTTTATGTTTGAACGCAATCTCGACGAACTTAACATGGAATTTTTACTCAAGCTTTTCGGTACTCTCGACGTGAACACGGACAAGCTCGAATCGGAATTCGGCGTTAAGCTTTCCAACCGCGGAGACGCAGTTAAAATCACGGGCGAAAACGAAAACGACGTCAGAATGGCGGCTTCTGCCGTCGAACAGCTGGAACGGCTTTCCAAGCTTTCCGACTCCATCGACGAGAACAGCCTCAACTACGTCATCGCCATGGTGAAGGAAAACAGGCAGGACGAGCTTTCCGCCATTTACAACGACTGCATCTGCCTTACCAACAAGGGCAAGCCCGTAAAGGCAAAAACCGTGGGACAGCAGAAGTACGTTGAGGCAATCAAGAAGAACACCGTCGTTTTCGGCGTAGGGCCCGCAGGCACGGGTAAGACCTTTCTTGCCGTTGCCATGGCGGTTCAGGCACTCAAATCAAAGCAGATTTCAAAAATCATCCTCACCAGACCTGCCGTGGAGGCGGGAGAGAAACTGGGGTTTCTGCCCGGAGATTTGCAGAGCAAAATCGACCCCTACCTTCGTCCGCTTTACGATGCCCTTCTCGAAATGCTCGGCGGTGAAAGTTTTAACCGCTTCTGCGAGAAGAACATCATTGAGATCGCTCCCCTCGCTTACATGAGAGGGCGCACCCTTGATGACGCTTTCATCATTCTCGACGAGGCGCAGAACACCACGCCCGAACAGATGAAGATGTTCCTCACCCGTCTTGGCAACAACTCAAAAGCCATCGTTACGGGCGACACCTCGCAGATCGACCTTCCTTTCATCAAAAAGAGCGGTCTTGTGGAAGCCATCGGGATTTTAAACGACATTGAGGGAATTCAGATTTTCAAGTTCTCGCACAAGGACGTTGTACGTCATCCGCTGGTGCAGAAAATCATTCTCGCCTACGAGAAGAATGCTTCAAAGTCCAAGCCCGCCGAGGAACAGCGTGAACGCCGTTTTTACAGGCGTTAAACTGCTCATGGGGCACTTCGAAGCTTTAATCAGCAGAACTTGAACGGGAGGTTTTTAACCGTGACTAAGATTTACCTTACCAACCTTACGCCCTCGCCTTTCCCAAGGGCGACTCTTGAAAAAATGAAAAAATGCATTCGTGAAACGGTCTACGAGGAATACCCCGACCACCTTTTTGAGGTTTCACTGACCGTTTGCGACAATGAATACATCAAAGAGCTTAACCGTGATTACCGTGGCAAGGACGCTCCCACGGACGTGCTCTCCTTTCCCATGCTGGACTTTGATTCCCCGGAAACGGAAACTCTGCTTGGGGACATCGTCATTTCCCTTGAACGGGCTGAGGAACAGGCGAAGGAGTACGGTCACAGTCTGCTGAGGGAGCTTTGCTTTCTTTCCGTACATTCCGCACTCCATCTGATGGGCTACGACCACGTGGACGACGAGGAAGGTCGGCTTTACATGGAGGCGAAGCAGGAAGAAATTCTTAACCGTTTGGGCATTACCAGAGAGTAAGCCCCTACAGAGCTCCTCGGAAAAGCTCGAAGAATTTTGTTTTAATTTTTAAATTTTGGAGAATTTATGGCTACAAAAACAGCTTTTATTACCATTACGGGAAAGCCCAACGTGGGAAAATCCACTCTGCTCAACGCTCTCGTCGGCGAAAAGGTTGCCATCGTTTCACGCCGTCCCCAGACTACGAGAAACCGCATTACGGGCGTTCTCACCAAGGGCGAGAACCAGTACGTTTTCATTGACACGCCCGGTCTTCACCGTCCCAAGAATTTGCTTGGGGAGTACATGATGCGTGCGGCGGGCAACGCTTCTCAAGACGCAGACATTACCCTTTTCGTCATGGACGCAGGGGCAAGACTCACCCCCGCAGAACGTGACGCTCTTAAAAAGCTTTCCCAGTCCGACACCACCCTCATCATCGTAATGAACAAGGTTGACGTGGTTAACAAGGGGCTCTTGGCGAAGAACATAAGCGACCTCGCCGCAGAATTTGATTTTCATGCTCTCATTCCCCTTTCCGCAAAGGAAAAGGACGGAATCGACATCATCTTTAAAGAAATCGACCCTCTGCTCGTGGAATCGGTTCATTTCTTCCCCGACGACATGATTACAGACCAGCCCGAACGTCAGCTCGTTGCGGAACTCATCAGGGAAAAGGTTTTAAGGCTGACGGACGAGGAGGTTCCCCACGGGGTTGCGGTTGCAATTGAGGAGTTCAAGGAGGACGACGGAATCGTCAGAATCCGTGCCGAAATCTTCTGCGAGAAGGAAGCTCACAAGAAAATCCTCATCGGCAAAAACGGCGCAATGCTCAAGAAAATCGGCTCTTACGCAAGAATCGACGCCGAGGAAATGCTGGGCACAAAGGTTCATCTCGAGCTTTGGGTCAAGGTTAAGGAAAACTGGCGTGACCGCAAGGCACTTCTTGCGGATTTCGGCTACAACAACGAGGAATAAACGGCTTTATTTATGGTTATCAAGGCTTTAGTTATCAAAACCGAGGACAGCGGCGAAAACGGTTCCAAAGTCACGCTTCTCACCGAGGACAGCGGAACTCTCGTGGCAAAGGCTACGGGTGGCAAGAAGGTTACCTCAAGCTACTTCCGTTCACTGCAACTGCTCACCTACTCCGAGTTCTACCTCACCGAATCCCACGGTTTTTACATCATCACCGACGCCAGACTGATTTACAGCTTTTTCGACCTTTCCACACGGGTGGAGGACTTTGCTCTGGCGTCCTACTTTACCGAGCTTTGCAAAACCGCTTTCACGGGCGAACAGGGCGAGAACGAAGCTTTCAGGCTTTGCCTTGTCGCTCTCATCTCTCTGCTCAAGGAGACCTTCCCTCCCCGCCACATCAAGGCGGTTTTTGAGCTGAGATTCCTTTCAATAATCGGGTTTGAGCCGCTTTACGGCTCCTGCTTTGCTTGCGGTAAGGAGCTGATTGACGTGTCCTGCGGTGGCGAAACGGAGGACGGAGCGGCATTTTTTAACACGGAAGAGGTTGGGGCGGTTTGCAGAAGTTGCTCCGCTTTACTGCCTTCAAAAAGGGCTTTGATTCCCGCTTCCAAGGCTTTGCTTAAAGCCATCGCTTACTCCGCTGCGGCTCCCGTGGACAAGGTCTTTTCCTTCAAGACCGATTCCGAGACGGAAAAGCTTCTTGCCCAAATTGCGGAAACCGTGGTTTTGGAGCACATCGAAATCAGACCTAAGAGCTTAAAGGTTTACAAAGATCTGACCGTCATTCAATGACTTCAATGACGTAAAAAGGATTTATGCTATGAACGAAAACGCTTTTGTAAGGGCTGTTAAAACCCTTGAATTTGACAAAATCCGTGAAATGCTCATTCATTCAGCACGCACAGAGGGCGCTAAAGAAAAGCTTTCTGCCATCGTTCCGAGCGCTGACGAGGTGGTTGTAAAACGCTTACAGTCCGAAACCTCCAAGGCTAAGGAACTCATCGTTCTTAAAGGCAGCGCTCCCTTTGGCGGCGCACGGGACATTTCGGAAGCTCTGGACAGGGCGCAGAGAGGGGCTTCCCTCTCCCCCAAGCAACTTCTTTCCGTGGCGAGCACTTTACGCATCGTTGCTTCCCTCAACAAGTACGCAGGCGGACGTGAGTCCCTGGGCTGTCTTGCGGAGTACTTCGGAATGCTTCAGGAAAACCCTTTCCTCGAAAAGAAGATTTCCGCCGCCATCATGTCCGAGGACATCATTGCCGATGACGCAAGCGACAACCTTTACAAAATCCGCCGTGAAATGAGAAAAACAGAAAACGGCATCAAGGACACCCTTGCCAAGTACACAAACGGCTCTCAATCCAAGTACCTGCAGGAAAACATCGTTACCATCAGAAGCGGCCGTTACGTTGTTCCCGTTAAGGCGGAGTACAAAAACGAGGTCAAGGGTCTGCTTCACGACACCTCAGCTTCCGGTGCTACCTTCTTTATCGAGCCTTTGGCGGTTCTTGAAGCAAACAACAAGCTCCGTGAGCTTAAATCCGCTGAGGAGGACGAAATCGAAAAGATTCTCGTTTTACTCACGGAAGAGGTCGTCCGTTTCGCTCTCCAGCTCACCATGGACTGTCGGGTTATTACCGACCTTGATTGCATTTTTGCACGGGCTGAGCTTTCATTCAAGTTAGACGCAAGCGAACCGATTCTCGGCGGAATGAAGCGCAGGATAAAGCTTCTCCGTGCCAGACACCCCTTGCTCCCCAAGGAAAGTGCCGTTCCCATCAGTCTTGAATTCGGTGACGCGCAATCCACCATGATAATTACAGGCCCCAACACGGGCGGTAAGACAGTTACATTAAAGACAATCGGACTTTTTGCCATGATGGCTCAGTGCGGTTTACACATTCCCTGCGACTACGGCTCCTGCTTGCCGATTTTCTCAAACATTTTAGCGGACATCGGTGACGAACAGAGCATTGAGCAATCCCTCTCCACCTTCTCTGCCCACATGGTAAACGTGGTTGAGATTCTTAAATCCGTGGACGAGGACTCCCTCGTGCTCTTTGACGAGCTTGGCGCAGGCACTGACCCCGTTGAAGGTGCGGCGCTTGCCATCGCCATTCTCGAAAGAATCAAGGCGCTCGGTGCGATTTCCGCCGCCACGACCCATTACAGCGAACTGAAGCTTTACGCCATTGAGCACGATGACGTTCTCAACGCTTCTTGCGAATTTGACGTGGAGACTCTTAAACCCACTTACCGTCTTATCACGGGCTTACCCGGAAAGTCAAACGCTTTTGCCATTTCCTCAAGGCTTGGGATTTCCGACGAAATCATTTCAAGGGCGACGGAGCTTCTCAAGGACGAGAACGTTAAGTTTGAGACGGTGCTCTCACGTCTTGAAGAGCAGGAGAACAGCCTCGAAAAGGAACGTGAGGCGGTTAAAAAAGCCAAGGCAGAGGCAGAGAAAATGCTTGCTGAGGCTACGGAAAAAGCCAGAGGAATTGAAGAACGGACGGAAAAGGAAATCGCCCGTGCCAGAGAACAGGCGAATGCGATTTTAGCAAGCGCGAGGGCTTCCAGCGACTTCATTTTCGACACGGTAAACCAGCTCCAGAAGGAAAAGGACAAGGCGGACGCAAAAGAACGGCTTGAACAGTCGAGGGCAGCAGTCAGAAGCGAACTTCGCCGTGCGGACGGCTTGATTTACGACGCTTCCGCCGAAAAGGACAAGGAAGACGAGGAGTACGTACTCCCCAGACCTTTGCAGAAGGGCGACCCCGTTCTCATTTACGACATTAAAAAGAAGGGTACCGTCATAAGCGTTGAAGGTAAAAATGCTGTGGTTCAGGCGGGAATCATCAAAACCAAGGTTAAAATCAAAAACTTACGGCTTCTTGACGAGCCTGTTGTCGTGGAAGAAAGCGTCAGCAAAAACGCTCACGTGGGCGACCTTCGTGCCGGCGTTAAAAACGAAATCGACCTCAGGGGCGAAACCGGCGACGATGCTTGGTTTATGGTTGACCGTTACCTTGACAGCGCAATCACCGCAGGTTACCAATCCGTGCGCTTGATTCACGGAAAGGGCACCGGCGCTTTACGTGCCGCACTTTGGCGTTACCTAAGGAGCGACAAGCGAATCAGCTCCTTCAGAAGCGGACGCTACGGTGAGGGCGACACGGGAGTTACGGTGGTTGAGCTTACGGGCAAACACAAATGACGAGTGGACAGAACAAACACAAATGACGAGTGGACAGAACGATGATTGAATCTAAAACTGATTTAAGCGATTTAAGCGGACGGTTTACAAGACAGCTCCCTCTTTTGGGGGAGGATTCCGGCAAAATCCTCGGTGAAAAGACGGTTTTGCTCTGCGGACTCGGCGGAGTGGGCGGTCACGTTCTCGAAGCACTTGCGAGGGCGGGCGTGGGACGGTTTATTTTGGTGGACTGCGACGTTTTTGAGGTTTCAAACCTTAACAGACAGCTTCTTTGCACCGCTGATGCGTTGGGAACGGACAAGGTTCTTGCCGGAGAAAAGAGAGTTAAGGCAATCAATCCGTCGGCAGAGGTAAAAGCACTTAAAATTTTCCTCGACGGCGAGAAAATTCCCGCACTTCTTTCCGAAAACAGAATAAACTGCATTGTGGACGCAATCGACAACGTAAGCGCCTAGGTCGCCCTTGCAAAGCACGCCGAAGACCTCGGAATTCCCATCATCGCCTCCATGGGCACGGGAAACAAGTTAGACCCTTCCGGTTTCATCTGCGCTGACATTTACGAGACTTCCGTTTGCCCCCTTGCCAAGGCGATGCGAAAACTCCTCAAAGAAGCGGGCGTTAAGGGACTGAAAGTGGTTTACAGCAAGGAACCGCCCGTTCAAGCCAAGGACGGTGACGGAAACTTCTTGCTCGGCTCCGTTTCCTTTGTTCCCGGTGCGGCGGGTTTGGTCATTGCCAAGGAAGCAATTTCGGAACTTCTGAAAAAATAAACCCGTTCGTGCGCCGAAAAATCAAAGGGTTTTCACCTTAATCCGGCCTTAATTTGACCTCAATTTGTTTTTAATTTTTGAATTTCATTTTCCCTTTCGCCCCTTGACTAATCGGTTGACTTAATGTATAATAATAGTATCAAAGAAGATGAGGTATCAGTTTTGATTTTACGACTTGAACAGAACCGCCCTGCTGTCAAAGAGCTTGAAGGCGGCATTGCCGAACTAAGAGAGTCTTTACGCATTGAGCGTCTCGCCGAAGAGCTGAGTGAACTCGACGCTCAGGTGGCTTCTCCCGATTTTTGGAACGATGCGGAAAAGTCTCAGTCAGTTCTCAAGGTTTTGAAGTCCAAAAAAAGGCTTTACGACGGATTTATGGGGCTTCAAAACAGCTTTAATTCCTTTAACGAGCTTTTTACCATGGCGCTCGAAGAGGACGACGAGGACCTGGTGGACGATCTGCTTTCCGAACTTGAAACGGTTAAAAAGCTTTACGAGGAGCAGAAAATCAGCGTACTTCTTTCCGGTGAGTACGACGGCAACAACTGCATTCTCTCCATTCACCCCGGTGCCGGCGGTACGGAGGCTCAGGACTGGGCGCAGATGCTTTACCGCATGTACACCCGTTTTGCCGAACGCAGAGGGTTTAAGGTGAAGGTTCTGGATTACCTGGACGGCGACGAGGCGGGCATCAAGAGCGTTTCAATCCTCATTGAAGGCGACAACGCTTACGGTTACCTCAAGAGCGAACACGGCGTTCACAG
>JAFXKQ010000162.1 GCA_017531625.1 Clostridia bacterium
GAGATAATGAACGAGGCGTCGGCAAACATTTATGAGTACCACAAGAATCAGCTGAGAAAAGGATTTAAAATCGAACGTTCTGACGGTGCGATTCTCGGACAAAGAATTCTGCCGCTTGAAAAGGTAGGACTCTACATTCCCGGAGGTACAGCAAGTTATCCGTCTTCCGTTTTGATGAACTGCATTCCGGCAAAGATTGCGGGGGTTAAAGAGATTGTTCTTGTAAGCCCTCCCACAACCGATGGAAAAATTGCTCCCAACATTCTTGCAGCTGCAAAGATTGCGGGTGCGGACAGAGTTTTCAAAATCGGTGGAGCACAAGCGGTTGCAGCTTTGGCGTACGGTACAGAAAGCATTCCTAAGGTTGACAAAATTGTAGGACCCGGTAACAGATTTGTTGCAGAGGCAAAGCGTCAGGTTTTCGGTAAGGTTGCCATCGACATGGTTGCCGGTCCGAGTGAAATTCTTATTGTGGCTGACGCTGACAATGATCCTAGCTTTGTTGCGGCAGATTTGCTGTCGCAAGCGGAGCATGACACGGTAGCTGCCGCAATTCTCATCACAACCAGCGAAGAGTTGGCTGTTGAGGTCAGCAAAGAGTTAGAATTACAGCTTTCTAAGCTTCCGAGAGAGAACATTGCAAGGGCTTCAATTGACAATTACGGAGCAATTATTGTTTGCGATACGGTTGAACGTGCTGTTGAACTTGCCAATCAGGCCGCACCCGAACACTTGGAGCTTTGCGTTAAGAATCCTTTCGATTACCTCGAATCCGTTGTTAATGCAGGTTCTGTTTTCCTTGGTAAGTACTGTCCCGAAGCCCTCGGCGATTATTTCTCCGGCACCAATCACACTTTGCCTACCAACGGAACGGCTCGGTTTTCCAGCCCTCTTTCCGTTGACGATTTTATAAAAAAGAGCTCCTACACTTACTACACGAAAGAAGCTTTTGAAAAGGTTGGAAAAAAGGTTGCCGCTTTTGCAGAAAACGAGGGACTTGACGCCCATGCTAATTCTGCTAAAATCAGATACCGGTAGGATTTATTAATAATTTAACCGAAAGAAGTAAGGTTATGAGCAGATTTCTTAAAGAGGCTCTTGTTTCACTTGATGCTTACATCCCGGGTGAACAGCCTCAGGATAAAAAATACATCAAACTTAATACGAATGAATCGCCTTATCCTCCGTCTAAACTTGTAGTGGAGCGCATAACAGAGGAAGAAATTGAAAAATTAAAGCTTTATTCCGATCCAACCTGTTCACGCTTGAAGTCAAAGCTTGCGGCGTTGTTCGGAGTTGAGAAAGAGAACGTTTTTATTTCAAACGGTTCTGACGAGGTGCTTTCCTTCAGCTTTCTCGCTTTTTGCGACGGGAACAAGGGAATGGCGTTTCCCGACATAAGCTACGGATTTTACAAGGTTTATGCAGAGCTTTACGGAGTCCCTTATGAAAGGATTCCTTTGAGAGACGATTTTTCCGTAGCAAAGGAAGACTACTTCCATTTGGATAAAAACATCGTTATTGCCAATCCCAATGCGCCTACGGGGCTCGCACTCTCAAGGACTGAGGTTGAAGAGATCGTAACCAAAAACGACAATCTCGTTATCATTGACGAGGCCTACGTTGACTTCGGCGGAGAGAGTTGTATTCCCTTGACAAAGAAGTACGGGAACCTTTTAGTAGTGGGTACTTTCTCAAAGTCACGTTCCTTGGCGGGAGCCAGACTCGGTTTTGCGGTGGGCAACACAGAAATTATTGCCGATCTTGAAAAAGTGAAGTATTCCACAAACCCCTACAACATCAACCGTATTTCCCAGATTGCCGGTGAAGCGGCAATTGATGACAACGGCTATTACATGGCAAACGCAGCACGAATCATTGAAACGAGGGACAAGACCGCCGGGGAATTGAAACGCCTTGGTTTTGAAGTGATTCCCTCAAAAGCAAATTTTATTTTTGCAAAGCACAGTGAAATCAGCGGAGCAGAGCTTTATTTGAAGCTTAAAGAAAACGGGATTCTTGTAAGACATTTTTCTGCTCCGAGAATCGACGCTTACCTTAGAATAACCGTGGGTACGCCAGAAGAAATGAGTACATTTGTTGAGACTGTTGACAGAATTATCGGGAGGTAGCTTTTTATGAGGATCAGCGAGATAAAACGCACTACCAAGGAAACTGACATAGCATTAAAGCTTTGCCTTGACGGCGGAGAAAAGAAAATAGAAGGAGATTGCGGTTTCTTTAACCACATGATGACGCTTTTTGCTTCTCACAGCGGTTACGGACTTGAGTTAAGCTACAAGGGCGATACAGAGGTTGATTACCACCACAGCGTTGAGGATGTGGGAATCGTTCTCGGTACTGCTTTTTACGAGGCTCTCGGTAACAAGGTTGGGATTGCGAGATACGGTGACATTATGCTTCCCATGGACGAGAGTTTGGTGCTTTGCGCTGTTGACATTTCCGGTCGTCCCTTCCTTTCTTTTGACGTTCCCGTTCCTCACGCAAAGGTTGGAGATTTTGATACGGAGCTTTTGGAAGAGTTCCTTGTGGCGTTTACGGCTAATGCAAAGATTTGTTTGCACGTTAAGCTCATTGACGGGAAAAACTGTCATCACATTTTAGAAGCTGTTTTTAAGGCTTTGGGCAGGACACTTGCAAAAGCTACCGCTGTTGTCGGAGATACCATTCCCTCAACTAAGGGCGTTTTGTGCTGAAATGCAGAGAGGTTTTAACGTAAATGATTTCGATTATTGATTACGGAGTGGGGAATCTTTATTCCCTCAGGTGTTCTTTTGAATACATAGGTCAGCGAGTGGTTGTTACCGATGACCCTTCGGTTATCTCAAAAAGCGACAGGGTCATTTTGCCCGGCGTTGGAGCTTTTGCAGATGCGGCGGCAAAGCTTTCCGCAACCGGTCTTGACAAAGTTGTAAGAGCCGAGGCGGCAAGCGGAAAACCTTTGCTTGGAGTTTGTCTCGGGATGCAGATGCTTCTAGAAAAAAGCTTCGAATACGGCGAGCACAAAGGACTTGGTTTGATTAAGGGAGAAGTTGTTCCCATCGCTCCAAAGGTGAGCAAGGATTACAAGATTCCTCACATCGGTTGGAACGCACTTTCTTTTCCTGCAGGAAGAGAAAAATGCCCGATTTTTAAGTATCTTGACGACGGTGCACACGTTTATTTCGTCCATTCTTTTTACGCTGACGGTTGCGGTGACGCTTTGGCGGCAACCACAGAGTACGGTGCGACGCTTACTGCTGCGGTAGCTTCGGGAAACGTTTTCGGTACTCAGTTCCATCCAGAAAAAAGCGGTGAGGTTGGATTGGACATTCTCAGGGCTTTTTGCGAGGTTTGATTTTTTGATTTTTAGGAGAATTGGTTTATGAAGCTTTTTCCTGCAATAGATTTGTACGAAGGTAAAGCGGTACGGCTTGCTAAGGGAGATTACAACAAAATGACTGTTTACAGCGATAACCCTCCCGCTTTTGCGGCTCAGTTCAGAGAAAAGGGCGCAGAGTACCTTCATGTTGTTGATCTCGAAGGCGCAAAGAGCGGTGAAACGCCTAATTTCGAGGTTGTTAAAAGAATTGTAAATGAAACGGATTTAAAAGTTGAGATTGGCGGCGGAATAAGGAGCGAAGAGGTAATCGAAAAATACCTCGCTTTAGGTGTTATGCGGGTCATTCTCGGAACTGCCGCAGTTGAGAACCCTGAGTTCCTTGAAAAAACGGTGAATAAATACGGTGAAAAAATTGCGGTAGGCGTTGATCTCAACTGTAAAAAAGTTGCTATTAAGGGTTGGCTTGAAACGAGCGAGCTTGATTGTTACGACTTCTTTGAAAGACTGGAAAAATTAGGAGTTAAAACTGTCATTTGTACCGACATTTCAAAGGACGGTATGCTTGCAGGAACTAATGTAGAGCTTTATGAGGAGCTTTCTTCAAAGTACAGCATTGACATTGTGGCTTCAGGCGGGGTTTCCCGTTTAGATGACGTAAGGCGACTTAAAAAACTCGGGCTTTACGGAGCCATCCTCGGACGTGCCATTTACACGGGAGACATTGATTTGGTTGAAGCTCTTAAAATTGCGAGAGGGGAGAATTAAAGTTGATTACAAAGCGAATTATTCCTTGTCTTGACGTGCGTGACGGCAGAGTAGTCAAGGGTGTTAATTTTGAAGGGCTTAATGACGTTTCTTCCCCGATAGAGTTGGCAGAGTATTACAGTAAAAACGGCGCAGACGAGTTGGTTTTTTATGACATCACCGCTTCCCATGAAAACCGTAAGTTGTTTACGGACATCTTGACCGAAGTGGCAAAAAAGATTTTTATTCCGCTCACGGTTGGCGGCGGCATCAACAGCATTGACGATTTTGACAGGGTGCTTAAATGCGGTGCTGACAAGGTGAGTGTCAATTCCGGCGCGATTAAGGATCACTCTCTTGTAGGCGCGGCGGCAAAGCGTTACGGCGATCAATGCGTTGTGCTTTCTGTGGATGTTAAACGTGTGGGTGGACGGTTTAAGGTCTTTTTGCACGGCGGAAGGATCGAAACGGAGCTTGATGCTCTTGATTGGATAAAAAAATGCGTTGACGAGGGCGCAGGTGAAATCGTGGTCAACAGCATTGACACGGACGGAGTTAAGGGCGGGTTTGACCTTGAGCTTTTGGAAAAGGTTTGTGACATTGTCGACGTTCCGGTTATTGCTTCCGGCGGCGCTGGTTGCATATACGATTATACAAAACTGTTTAAGGCCATTCCTAAAGTTGACGCAGGGCTTGCAGCTTCTGTTTTTCACTTTGGAGAGGTGGACATCAGGGAGCTTAAGTCTGTTTTGCGTTCTGAAAACATTAATGTCAGAATGATTTAGTTTTTGTTGAGAGGGAAATACTGTTATGATGATAAATAAAGAGGAACTGAAATTTGATGAAAAAGGGTTGATTCCCGCAATTGTTATTGATGATTTGAGCGGAAAGGTTCTGACCCTTGCTTACATGAACAAAGAGAGCCTTGACATTAGTATTGAAGAAGGTCGTACCTGCTTCTGGTCTCGTTCCAGAAACTGCCTTTGGAGAAAGGGTGAAACCTCGGGTAACGTTCAGAAGATTAAGCGCATAGAAACAGACTGCGACCGTGATGCCCTTACCGTTTACGTTGAAAAAAGCGGACCGGCGTGCCATCTTGGTACGGATTCGTGCTTCGGCGACAGAGTTTTCGGCGATGGTGGCGAAGGCTTTTCCCTTGAGGGGCTTTTAGAGCTGATCAGAGGTCGTAAGAGCGAAAAAAAAGAAGGTTCGTACACAACTTACCTCTTTGAAAAGGGGCTTGACAAGATTCTTAAAAAGGTAGGGGAAGAAGCTACAGAGGTCATAATTGCCGCTAAAGCTGAAGATAAGGCTGAAACCGTTTACGAAATAAGCGATCTTATTTATCATTTGATGGTTCTTATGGTGGAGGCAAACATAAGCGGTGATGACATCATGAAGGAGTTAGCTTCAAGACATGTTATCGACCACAAAGTTAAGCAGGAGAAGATGACAGGGGATAAATAGGGTAATAAAGCACTTAATCCCTTTGTAAAACGAAAGCTGTTGACTTTTTTTAGAAAAGGCATTATACTTGTTTTAGGAAGTTTTTTCCTCATTTTGGTTTTGGGGTGATTTTTATGAAAAAGAGAATTGTTAGTCTTTTGTTGGTTGCGATTATGCTCCTTTCTGCGTTTGCATTTTCTTCTTGCGGCGAGGACAGTACAGATAATTCATCCGTTGACGGGTCAACCGCCACAGAAAGCACGGAGAGCGCAGAGCCTTCAAACGAAGGCGATGTCTCCGATGCGTCTGCCCAAGGTTCTGAAGATGTTGATTCTTCCGGTGAAGCTGAGCCGAGAACGGTTGTGGGTACGTGGAAAACAAAAACCGACACGGGCTATAAGTACATGTATGTGGATTATACCTTCATGGGTGCGGTTATCACAGAGAGCGAAGCCGGCGAACTCGAAAACATCCGCTTCTACCGTTTCTCTGCCATGGGTAAGGATCTGAAGCTTGAGGGTACAGAGGTTTACGCTATAAATGCCACTTATAACATAGTCGGCGACACTCTTTACTACACCTGCGGAGTTAAGAGAGAGGTTTATGAGTACGTTGGCGTTTATCCACCGGATCACCTTTTGCCGGGCGGCTTTATTTCAATTTGGAATTATGAGCCTGTTGAAGGCATTGTTCAGGCTTATGGCTTTAATTTAGACGGTACGGGTATTTATGTTTCCCTCGGCGACATCAACCCCATGACTTATGTTGTTCTTAGCGACAGCGAGCTTGAGATTACTCAGGACGTAGAGGGAAATGTGTGGACATTTGTTATGCCTTACTCTTTTGATGAGAACGGTAATTTGATCGTAACCGTAAATGAAGGTACTTTCACTTGCGAAGAGGTTCTTTTTAAAAAGTAGTGTAGGAATGCGTTTAATTCAGGCGTGTGTTATCTTTTAAAGAAGGGAATTTGTGTTATGAAAAAGTATTTTGCAGAGTTCCTCGGTACGGCTGTTCTTGTGCTTTTCGGTTGCGGTGCGGCAGCGTTTTCTTTGCAGCAGGGCCTTGGTCAGCTGGGAATAGCTATGTCTTTCGGGCTTTCCATTGTGGCTATGGCTTATGCAATCGGCCACGTTTCAGGCTGTCACGTTAACCCTGCCGTTTCTCTTGCAGTGTTTTTAAACGGTGGACTCAGCGTTGATGATTTCATCGGTTACGTTCTTGCTCAGTTCCTTGGCGGATTTGTCGGAACGGGACTTTTAAAGTACTTAACAGGCGCTTTCAGCGGTGCGGCTTTCTCCAACAGCGAGCTTGGTGCCAACCTTAGTAACGTTGGCGTTGTTGGCGGTCTTGTTGTGGAAATCATTCTCACTTTCGTATTTGTACTCGTTATTCTCGGGGTTACTTCCGATGCGAAGTATCAGAACATTTCGGGGCTCGTTATCGGTCTTACACTTTGCTTTGTACACATTCTCGGCATTCCCCTTACGGGTACTTCTGTTAACCCTGCAAGAAGTTTAGCTCCCGCAGTTTTCAACGGCGGCGTATTCCTCAATGAAGTTTGGGTTTACATCGTGGGTCCTCTCGTAGGAGCAACCGTTGCGGCTCTCCTTTGGAAGTATTGTTTAAAGCCTAAGGCCGGGGCAAAAACTTCTAAGGTTGATGCTGAATAAGTTTTTTGAAGTTGTTGACCGCCGTTTTCCGGCATCACGGAAGTTGAGAAAAAGCTTTACTTCCCGTGTTGTCTTTGAGAAATTGGCGGTCAAAAGTTTTGTGTGGTGAAAAAATGAAACCTTGGTTAAAAAACTACGGAGCGATTCCTCACAACCTTGAGTACTCGGACAAAACCGTTTACCAACTTCTCGAAGCGACGGCGGAGAAGTATCCGACTAACGTGGCTTATGAGTTTATGGGAAGGTCAGTAAATTACAGAGATTTCCTTTCGGAAGTTAAGCTCACGGCTAAGGCTTTCTCGGCGGTTGGAGTTAAGGCGGGGGACAGAGTTGCGGTTGCGCTGCCTAATGTTCCGCAAGCACTTGGTTCTTTTTACGGCTTGAACATGATTGGTGCTGTCCCGGTTATGCTTCACCCGCTTTCTGCGCCCAAGCGGATTCTTGATTGCCTGAAGGAGAACGGCAGCTCATTTATTGTGTGCTTGGATTTGCTTTGCAGCGGTTTCGTGAATGCGTTAAAAGAATCAGAAGCGGAAGTTACGGTTTTGATGGCTTCGGTTGAAGGGGGGCTTCCATTTTTTCAA
>JAFXKQ010000163.1 GCA_017531625.1 Clostridia bacterium
ACAGTACAATTATGTGAATTTGTATATCAATTTTTCTCTATTTTTTATAAGCATTATTTTCAACATATATCATCATATTATTATATAAAACAGCATAAAATAACACGCTCAATAAACCCGAAACTGCTCCTATAAGTGCATGATCAACATTTTGAGATTTTAACGCAATGCCCAAGGCGCACCACACCATGAAAGAAAAAACAATTTTAAATCTATTTTCTTTTCTCCATTTTTTCTTGAAAAATGCTATTTTTTCTTTTAGTGTAAACGAACTATTTTCCAAAGCTTCCAATAAGTTGTTATCGGCGACCTTTTTATACTCATTGTCATCAATTTTTTCGCCAATAAAAAGCTCGTTCAGGGAAATGTGTAGTACGTTGCATAAATCTTGCATAATTGAAACATCAGGCAAATTCAAACCTCGTTCCCACTTTGAAACTGCATTTTTGCTTATATTCAATCGCTCAGCTAATTGTTCCTGTGTTAAGAATTGTTTCTTTCTGTTTTCGGAAATGAATTTTCCGATTTTGATTTGATCCACAAATAATCACTCCTTTGCAAAAAAAGTATATCATATACATTCACCTTGATACACACACTTGCGGTTTACTTTCAAAATTATCATTAATTCTGTTGAAACCGGAATGAAAATAATTACTCTCTGTCTTAACAGAACCAGCATCGCATTAGTATGCACAAATACTATATTGGGCTAAACCCAAACCCTTATTTGGATTTTATGGTTTTTAATGAAGAAATTAACATTCTGCGAATTGCTCCACAATCGTTTTGTGATGCTTTATATTCTTCTTCATTCATACAATCTGTTTCAAAAAGAATCTCTAACCAATATTCTGTTTCGTAACATTCTTTTTGGGCTATTTCAAGCTTTGAAATAAAATCGTTAGTGCTTTGAGCATATTGCGCTTCATGTAGATTTGCGCCAATGGAAGTAGCAGAACGAAGTAATTGGTTTATCAAAACCGATTCTTTATGCTTTGATTTCATATCACGACAGAGAAAAACAACCGTTTTTGCAAATTCCTTTGCTTTATCCCTTAAAATACTATCCGCCATTCTTATCACCTCAAAGTTCATTATACACAAAAGTATAATGCTTTTCAAGTTTTATTCCGACTTCGTCGGAGTGATATTATTGCAAAGCAATAGTGTTATTGAAACCTATCGGCTTCAGTGTTATTTTATTCGCCTTAAACTGCCGAAGGCAATACCACTCGGCGTTAGCCGAATATCACTGCGAAGCAATACCACTCGCCGAGAGGAACGAGGCGAATAAAACTGCGAGACTTCCTTATGAGAAGTCTCGCAAGCCCCAAGCTTTCTTTTTTATTACAAACTGTTTGTTTATTTGGTTTCTGCGCTGTCTTCGTCAGCGTCGTCGTCATCTACGTCATCAACGCTTGCTTCGCTGATCTCGTCAATGGAACGGATAGCCCACTTCTGAAGCTCCATCTTGGTATTACCGCAGTAAATGGTAATGGTATTCTCATCAATGCGGATAACCTCGCCAACAAAACCGCCGATGGTGGTGATGGTGTCACCGAGTTTAAGTCCGTTACGGAGATTGTCAGCTTCCTTCTTGCGCTTCTTTTCGGGACGGATAAGAAGGAAATAAAACGCCAAACCAAGGATTGCAACCCAAACGATCAAAACCCAAGGCGAACTGCCGGGAGTCTTGCCTGCATCTGCACTTGCATCACTTGCCGTAAGATTTGACGCATTTTCACCTTCCGTTGCACTTGTTGCTCCAACGGTGTTCACTGCATCCGCACCGTCCTCGCCCTCGGCAAAAGCCGTAAACGCCATTGCGGAACAAAGAACACAAAGGCAAAGAACAACGCTCAAAAGCTTAATAAAATTGATTTTCATTATACAAAAAACCTTTCATGATAAATTCATTCAAAGTACGTGTAATCAACTCAGATTTCCGTGCGGGCATCTCTGCCCATTGAACCGCTTTAAGCCTTTTGCAATCAACGTCACCCGTTAACGGCACTTGGCTTGGGGAACTACAACCCTGACCCTCTCAACAGCGGTAACAAAACCGCTGTCCATGTCCAGGGAAAAGAGCGCTCCGCAAAGAGCAACGTCCCCCTCCGCCTTAGAAAAGCGGTCAGACACCCCGGTCATGTACTTTTTGACAATGGTTTCGATCTTCACCCCGAGGACGGACTCAACAACTCCGCACATTCCCAGGTCGGAAATGCAAGCGCTTCCCTTTGGAAGCAACATCTCATCCGCCGTCTGGACGTGGGTATGAGTGCCGTACATAATGTTTATGCGCCCGTCGAAAGCACGGAAGAAAGCATGCTTTTCGCTGGTGGCCTCTGCGTGGAGATCGGCAATGGCAAAATCGTACTTGCCATCAAGCTCTTCAAGAAGCTTGTCTACGGCATAAAAAGGGGAATTTGCAGGATCCATAAAAACCTGTCCGCAAGCCGAGATCACAAGTATGCGCTTCCCGTTTTTCAACTGAAAAACCGTGTAGCCCTTACCCGGTGAGCGCGGCGAAAGATTTATCGGTCTTAAAATGAACGGATCCTCGTCAAAGCGGTCGTGCATGTCGTGAAGGTGAAGGCTGTGGTTGCCGCCCGTAATCACGTCTGCGCCCGCCCTAAAAATAGCATCTGCACTTGCGCTGTCAAGGCCGTTTCCAATGTAAGAATTCTCTCCGTTAACAAGCACAAGCTCTGCACCCAAACTGTGTTTGATTTTTCTCAGCTCTGAGGAAACAGCGCCAACCCCCAAGGGGCCTACCACGTCTCCAAGAGCTAAAACTTTCAATAAATTACTTCGCAAAATCCTGAACTCTCGTTTCTCTGATCATGTTAATCTTTATCTGTCCGGCGTATTCAAGCTCTGCCTCTATCTTGCTTGCAATATCACGGGCAATAAACACCATCTGATCGTCTGTAATTTCGTCGGGCTTAACCATGATTCTGATTTCTCTGCCCGCCTGAATTGCAAAGGACTTTTCAACGCCCGCAAAACCGTTTGCGATTTCTTCAAGACGCTGAAGTCTCTTAATGTAGTTTTCAAGGTTCTCTCTGCGTGCGCCGGGACGTGCTGCGGAAATGGCGTCAGCCGCCTGAACGATGACTGCAATGTAAGTCTTGGGATCAACGTCGCCGTGGTGGGCTTCGATTGCGTGAACAACGTCCTTGTTTTCCTTGTACTTCTTGGCAAGGTCAACACCGATTTGTACGTGAGAACCGTCAACCTCGTGGTTCATAGCCTTACCGATGTCATGGAGAAGGCCTGCACGCTTAGCCAGAGTAACGTCAACACCGAGTTCGCTCGCAATCATTCCTGAAATGTGAGCTACCTCAATGGAGTGCTTAAGTGCGTTCTGACCGTAACTTGTACGGAACTTCAAACGACCGAGAATCTTAACAAGTTCGCCGTTGATACCGTGAATTCCTGTTTCGAAGGTTGCCTGTTCGCCTTCCTTCTTAACAATGGCATCAACCTCTCTGCGGCTCTTTTCCACCATCTCTTCAATTCTGGAAGGATGGATACGGCCATCGGAAATAAGCTTTTCAAGGGCAAGCCTTGCAACCTCTCTCCTGATGGGGTCAAAGGTAGATATGGTAATAGCCTCAGGCGTGTCATCAATGATAAGGTCAACTCCCGTAAGAGTTTCAATAGCTCTGATGTTTCTGCCTTCACGGCCAATTATTCTCCCCTTCATTTCATCGTTGGGAAGGTCTACAACGGAAACCGTTGCTTCGGATACGCTGTCAGAAGCGCATCTCTGAATCGCCAACGAAATAATGTCCTTAGCCATTTCATCGGATTTTTCCTTAAACTCCTGCTCTGCGGCAGAAAGTCTCATGGCTACTTCATGCTTGGACTCGCTCTCAACTCTGTCTAAGAGAGCCTGCTTAGCCTCTTCGGGAGACATACCTGCGATTTTGCTGAGTAATGCTGTTTGTTCTTCCTTGACTTTTTCAATAGATGCGGTAAGCTCTGTGTTTTCCGCAATCTTTTTGTTGAGTTGCTCTTCTTTTTTATCGAGGTTTTCGATTTTTTTATCAAGAGTTTCCTCTTTTTGAATTGTCCTGCGCTCAATGCGGTTCAAGTCGTTTCTGCGTTCTTTTAACTCACGTTCGGTCTCGTTCTTGATGCGAAGCGCTTCCTCCTTAGCTTCCAAGAGAGCTTCCTTCTTCTTGGTCTCGCCTTGCTTTTTAGCGTCTTCCACAATGCGTTCTGCCTCGGTTTCAGCGGACTTAATAAGCTTTTCGCCCACTTTTTTTCTGTAAATCACGCCGAGAGCGAAACCTACGACCGCCATGAGTACGGCAACGCCGACTAATAATAGAATTTGCCAGAGTTCCATCGGAACACCTCCTTTATATTTAATCGCTTATATGTGCTCACAGCTTCACATATACAGCTAATCAAATTATTATACAATGTGGTTTTAGTAAAGTAAAGGGGTTTTTTAATATTTTTTTCGCCAAACCTTAAATTTTTTTCGCAAAAACCCATTGAATTCCTTTGTCTTTGGCGGTTTTTTGGAGTTTTATTGACTTTTGCGGATTTTGGAGCTATAATGAGGAAAGTAACTTGCGGGAGATTTTTTTAATGAGCATTTATTTTGATAACGCCGCAACCACCGTTCCTTCGGAAACGGCACTAAGCGCAGCACAAAAAGCCCTTTCCCTTTACGGCAACCCCTCATCGCCGCACGCCGCAGGAGTGGAGGCAAAGCGGGAGCTTGAAGCCGCACGTAAAGCCTTTGCGTCAGTTGTGGGATTTAACGGCGAAGAGGTTTACTTTACCGCTTCGGGGAGTGAGGCAAACAATACGGCGATTTTCGGCATCGCTTCGGCGCAAAAACGCCGTTCAAAGACCGTTGTCAGCACCGATTCCGAGCATCCCTCCGTGGACGAGCCTTTGAAACGTCTTGAAGAAGAGGGATGGGAGGTCATCCGCCTTTCCACAAATGGGGGAAGCATAAACCTTGACGAGTTAAGACAAGCGCTTTCAAAGCCGGTGGCGTTGGTTTCGGTCATGCAGGTAAACAACGAAACAGGAGCTGTAAACGACCTGAGCGCAATCAAGCGGATCATTACGGAAAGCGGCTCAGGTGCTTTTTTGCACAGCGACGCAGTACAAGGACTCCTGAAGTTCAAGGGTTTTAAACAAGGGTACAAAGCCTGCGATGCGGTTTCCTTCTCTGCCCACAAAATAAACGGGCTGAGGGGTGCGGGTGCTTTGGCAGTACGTAAAGGGGTAAGGGTTCTGCCCTACGTCCTCGGCGGCGGTCAGGAAAAAGGCTTGCGTTCAGGGACCGAAAACCTTGCGGCAATCAGCGCCTTTGCGGCGGCGGCGACGGATTATGCCAAGAACCTGGAAGCAAGGCACCAACGCATTGCTGAAATCCGTTCCTTTATCATAGACCGCTTAGGAAAAGAAAGCTTTGTCCATTTTAACCAACCGCAAAACTCTTGCGACGGGATTCTCAACCTCAGCCTCTTAGGGCAAAAGAGCGAAACCGTCCTTAACGCCCTCTCAATGAAAGGGATTTATGTTTCCGCCTCCTCCGCTTGCTCCTC
>JAFXKQ010000164.1 GCA_017531625.1 Clostridia bacterium
AATGCGTACTCGCCGATGGAAACAAGACCGTCGGGCAAAGAAACCTTTTTAAGCGAGAGGCAACCGAAGCAAAGGAAATCGTCTACGGAATTGATCAAAGACGGAACGGAAACGCTTTCAAGTGAACGGCAGTAATAAAACGCCCCAGCCCCAAGTTTTGTAATTTGTTCGTGCAGATTGAGCTTTTTAAGCGACGTGCAGTAATAAAAAGCGTAAGGCTCAATTTCCGTAACGGATTCGGGCACGGTAAACTCTGTTTTTTCAAAGGCTTGAGGGCAACGCAAAAGCTTTGTCATCTCCTTGTTGTAGAGCACACCGCCCTTGGTTGCAAAAACCGTGTTAAGACCGCTGACCTCAATGTTTTCCAACAAAGCGCAATCGTCAACAACACCCTCTCCGATGAAAGCCACGTCCTTGCCAATGCTCAGTTTTTTAAGCTTTGAGCAACCGGAGAAAGCGTTTTCACCGACAGAAAGAACCCCGTCGGAAACCTTTATCTCCTCAATGTAAGCGTTGTTTTTAAAAGCACCGTCGGCAACAGCAACAACTCCAAACCCGTCAAAATCTGTGGGAACCGTGAGATTTGCCTCCTTGCCGTGGTAAGCCGTAACCGTAGCTTTCCCCTCCTTCACGGTGTAAGAAAAGCCGTTCAGGAAGTACTCGGCGGACTCGTCCTCATCACGGGACGGCTCTTGTTCAAAGGATCCGTCCTCAGACTCCTCATTCGACTCATCGGAAGCAAGGGAGTCCTCAACCGGCTCAGAGCTTTCCGTTTCAAGGTCAGCACTTCCGTCGAAGCTCTGATTGCTCTCGTCGGAAACGCCTTGGTCAGACGAAGAATCCTCTTTGTCCATTTCAGTAGCGCAACCGCAAAGTAAAAGCATTACAACGCACAGAACCAAACTAATTAAGCGTCTCATTTATTTACCCTCATTCTCAAACCAAGTCGCAAGAAAAGAACCGCTTTTCAGCTCTTTTTTCATCGTTTTGGGGCAGAACTCAAAAGCCTTCTCCCCCACCGAGTTGACACCCTCACCGCCGCTGAGCTTCTTCATGGCAGTACAACCGCAGAAAACCTCGTCACCCAAGGTCTCAACGCTTTCGGGAATGTCAATGGAAACCAAGCCCGAGCAACCGTAAAACGTGCGTCTTTCCAAGGCTTTCAACGCCTCGGGAAGCGTAATCTCATAAACGGATTCACAAAAAGCAAAAGCGCACTCTCCAATGTAATCAAGCTCTTCAGAAAGTGTAACGCCCTTAAGACTCATGCAACCGTAAAAGCTGTTGTTCTCCACCCGTGAAACAAGGGGAAGACTAAGCTCCGTCAAGGACTTGCAATACGCAAAGCCGTACTGCCCCACGTTTTTTACTTTATCAAGCCCCGTCGCCTTTTTGAGGGCTTCGCACTTGGAAAAAGCGTACTCGCCAACGGAGGTAACGGTTCCGCAAAAGTCAACTGTTACAAGCCGTTCCGCACCGTAAAAATCATAAGGCAAAACCTTTGTCTCCCCCGTCACCGTAAGGTAACGTAACGAAGACGGCAAAACCTTGCGGTTGTCGCCGTAGCTGTCACCGCCGAAAACAAAACCGAAAGGTGCCGTGTCCTCAGCAGTACCGCCAATAAAGGGCACCGTCAAAGTTTCAAGGGAGTCGAGGTCAGCGAATGCGCCCTTTTCAATTTCCTTAACGCTGTCTTTAACCTTGAGTTTTTTCAGCCTCTCCATTCCGTAGAAGGCATCATCAACGATTTTACTTCCGCCCACGGTGAGCTCCTTTAAGGTCGTGGGAACGGTCTTTGCGTTTTCAGAGGGCTTGTTAGCGCCGAAAACGTAACCGATGTAGCTGTGAGCGTTTTCTTCGCCACCCGCATAAGGCAAGCTCAACGCCTCAAGCTTTGTGCAACCCGAAAGCGCACCGTGACCAACCACGGCAACCGAGTCGGGAACAACAAGCTCCTTAATCTCCGAAGAATTTTCAAAAGCACCCGAAGCAATCGAAACCACAGAGGCACCCTCAACCGTGTCGGGCACGATGATTCTCTCAGCAGAGCCGAGGTACTTGGTCAAAGTGACTCCGCTTTCCCTCACCTTGTACTCAAAATCCGTCGCAGGCGCCACAGTAAGCTCTTCCTCCTCGGTAACGGTACTCCCCCCGCTTGAAGGAAGCCCGCTTTGAACTCCCGTACCGACACCGCTTTCAGCCCCTAATAACCCGTCTATATAACTCTCTACCGCAGAGCAACCGCAAAAGCAAAGGCAAAGCAAACCTGCAAGCAAAGCAGAAAAAAGCTTCTTTTTCATACCTTAACCAAACCTTCCGTAAAAATCAAAAAAAAGAAAAAACTTCCGTTTATCACTATAACACATTTATCCCCGCAAGTCAAACAAAACAACTCCGTAGCCAAAGAATTACGCTTCAGCCCTTTTTTGCTGATTCGGATTGCAATGCTTTGGCTGCCAAACAAGAAACGGAAAACGGAACGGAAACGGGCGTTTTTTCAAAAGAAAACGAAACGGCGCTTACAAGAATGTTTAAACGCCGTCACCTTTATTATCCGTCATGCGGTTTAAAAAATACTTTAATAAACATTCCTTGCTGTTTTCAACCTTTCCGCCAATAACAGCATCCAACAAAAGCTCCAAAGCCTCGCCAACCGCCCGTCCACGCACAACCCCGGCGGAAATCAGCACGTCGCCGTCGAGTGCAAGCCCCTTCAGGTCGTAGCATTCCCCGTTTTGCAGAATTTCGCGGACGGAGGAAAGCGCTTCTCCCGCCTGAGCTTCGGAAACCACCCTTTTCCTGAACTCAAGACATTTAATAAAACTGTCAGCACCAAAACGGCGCATCTCCCGTTTAAGAAACGGCTTACCGTTTTTAAGCTCCGCGCCCGCCTCTTTTGCCAAACACAAAGCACCGTAAAGAAGCTCGTGAGAGAACCTTAGCCTTTGGCAAAGCTCCCCCGCCTTTTTCTCTCCGAGGTCAAAGAACAAGGCTGCTAACCTCTGTTCAAGACAGTTTTCCACCTTGTCCACGGAACAAGGCTCTACCCCAAGCATTGAGGGATAAACCGTGGCAAAAACCTCCGCAAACCTTTTCAGAACCGCCGTAGCACCTTCACCGCACAAAAGTTTTCCCAATTCCGCAGAAAGACGCTCACTGCTCACCCTCAAAAGGTTTTGCCGATGCAAAAAGAGAGCCTCAGCGGTTTTCGCTTCAATTTCAAATCCCAGAACCGCCGCAAAGCGCAACGCCCGCATTATTCTGAGCCCGTCTTCCTCAAACCGCTTCTCTGCCTCCCCCACGGCACGAATGACTCTGTTTTTTATGTCAACTTCACCGCCAAAAGGGTCAACAAGCCCACGGCTCGGAGAAAAAGCCATGGCGTTCACCGTAAAATCACGCCTTGAAAGGTCGTCCTCTATCCCCTTAGCAAAACGCACCCCGTCGGGATGTCTTCCGTCGGAGTACCCGTCTTCAATTCGGTAAGTAGTGATCTCCAAGGGCATCCCGTCTGAGATTACCGTTACAGTTCCGTGCTTGATTCCCGTGTCGTAGGTTTTAAAACCCCGAAAAACTTCCTTAACCTGCGCCGGCAACGCCCTTGTCGTAATGTCAAAATCGGAAGGTTCAACACCCCTGACCAAATCACGAACCGCACCGCCAACGGCGTACGCCTCAAAGCCCGCTGCCTCCAAAGCGGAAACGGCGAAACCCACTCCCCGTGGCAACTCAAAACTTTTACGACTGCCCATTTTGTGTCAGCTCCCGCAAAGCATCCATCCGCCTGTCAAGCTGAGCACTTATTTCAGCGCAGGATAAAAGCTCAGAAGCCATTTCCTCGGCGTGAACGCTGTTCTTTTTGTATCTCAGTTGATGCTCCAAACTCGCCCAACAGTCCATGGCAATGGTGCGCAGTTGAATCTCCACCTTCATCATCTTTTTGTCGTTGGCAAGGAAAATGGGAATCCCCACGATCAAATGCAAACTCCTGTAACCGTTAGGCTTGGGCTTTGAAATGTAATCCTTCATTTCAATCAAAGTCACGTCATCCTGCTTTAAAAGTGCCTCGGAAAGGGTCTTTATGTCCTCGGTGAAGGAACAAATGATTCTGATTCCCGCAACGTCGTGAATGTTTTCCTCCACGGACTTCAAAGAGTAAGGGAGTCCACGTCTGTCAAGCTTTTCCTTAATGCTTTTAAAGGACTTGATGCGCGTTTTTACGCTGTTGATGGGATTTCTGTCATGAACAAGGGAAAACTCCTCGTTTAAAACATTAAACTTGGTTTCAACCTCCATCAAAGCGCAACGGTAGTAAGCGATGAGCTTCATGTACTCGCCCAACTGCTCCTCAATCCATTCACCCGTGTCCCCGTCAATGGAAGCAAGGAATTGCTGAGGCTTTGTCCGATTTTCACTCATCCCGCGGACCAACTGCAAATTTGAAAGCCCCTTGTCAAGCTCTTTAAAAGTATCACTCATTGCGATTCCCTCCTAACACTTTTATTTTAAACCTAATTTACGTTTTTTTCAAGTACCGAGTAAAGATAAACAAAAAAGCTTAAATTTATCTTGAAGGATTTTCGGACTTGTACTATAATAAACTGTTGTAAGCGGTTTTAAGCAACCGCCGACAAAAGGACAAAGAAGAAACAAACAGTAAAACTAAAGAAGAAACCAAACCAAAAAAATAAAAATTCAATCAGGGAGAAAAATCATGATTTTAGAAAAGGGACGCCCCGAAACAACGGAAGGCCGCACAGATAAAGAAATCAAAGTTTACGACCTTTTGGACAGCCTTGGGGTAGAGTTTGAACGTGTTGACACGGAAGAACCCGCAATGACAATGGAAATGTGTGAGGAAATCGACAAAGTGCTGGGGGCTACCACGTGCAAGAATCTGTTTTTGTGCAACCGCCAGCAGACAGACTTTTACCTTCTTCTGATTCCCGGCAACAAACCCTTCAAAACCAAGGACATTTCAGCGCAAATCGGGTCCTCGCGCCTGTCCTTCGCAACAGCGGAGCACATGGAGAAGTACCTCGGCGTAACGCCGGGTTCGGTTTGCATTTTCGGCTTGATGAACGACTGCGAAAACAAAGTACGCTTTCTTATCGATGAAGAGGTTTTGGAAAGTGAGTACCTTGGTACCCACCCTTGCATAAACACCACAAGCCTCAAAATAAAAATGAGCGACGTGAGGGAAAAACTCATTCCCGCCCTCGCCCATCCGGTAACCTACGTAAACCTGCCGTCCTACGCAGAATAACCTAAATTCAAAACGCTCCCCATCCCCTGCAAAGCTTCACCGCTTAAAAGCTTTGCAAGCCAAATCTTCCAAGCAGGAGCATTCAACCAAACTTTAACAAGCTCGGCAAAAACACATTCGTTAAAAACACGGGACTTCCGCATGTTTGAAAAACTTGCGGAAGTCCCATTTTTATTCAATTGTTTAAAGCTTCAAAATCTTAGTTCTTAGTTTGCGCCACTCAAAGTTACGTTAGTAATGTTCGTGTTAGCTAAATGCGACCAGTTTTCGAAGTAACCGCCTTCGTTAACAACAGCAGTTCCTTGGAAGATTAAACCGCCGGCGGAATTGTAAACAACTACTTTGTCATTGACGGGGTCAAGTCTTATTGAACAAATCAAAACTCTGGTACCGTCAGCCTTGTACATGTAGTATCTGATAAGATCGCCGTTGTCAATGATGTGGAGAGTGTGAGCC
>JAFXKQ010000165.1 GCA_017531625.1 Clostridia bacterium
CATTGCCCCGATTTTTCAACTTTAATGCAGTAAGTTTGTTTTTATTTTTCGTGCTCTGTGCCTTTGTCAGCGGTCTGGCGGCTGATGCTTTTTGCGTCAGCCGTTTTTTGTATGGTAATAAAGCCTAATTATTAAAACTTTTATTTTGGCAAAATTCACAAACAACAGCAAGAAAAATTATAAAAAATTATAAAATGTGATTGAAACAGTGGGAAAAACGTGATACAATGAATCCATAATGAAAATAAGGGACGTGGCGCAAGTGCCGTCCCGTAAACACTTTTACCAAATTAGGAGGAAATTTATGAAAGGCTTAAAGAAGCTTCTTGCTGTTGTCCTCGCTGTTGCTTGCATCTGCGGCACTCTCAGCGTAGCGGCAATCAGTGATGCGGACTTTGTTGCTCCCAAGGTTGACGTTCCGTCAAGCATGGTCCACACTTCGCATAAGGGCTTGACCGACTCAGAGGATTACATCCTCGGCGAGGGCACACCCTATGAAATCAAAGTTACGACGGATTTTATCCCCGATTCCGGGCATGCTAACCGTCCCAGCCCCTACACAGCCATGAGCCAGAAGTACATCGTAGTTCACAACACAGGTAACTATGCTGAAGGCTCCTGGGCTATTAATAACCACTCTTATATCAGAGACCAGTCGCCCTCCATGTCCTGGCATTTCACCTGCGGTAACGACGGTATTTACCAGGCTCTTCCCCTTAACGAAAAAGGCTGGCACACAGGCTCTGCTGACAGCAGTATAGGCGTTTCCGATGCTATGCAGTCCAACTGTATCGGTATCGAAACCTGCGTTAATGCGTTCCCCGCAACCTCTACTTCCGGTGGCGAACAGTGGAACACAGACGAAATGTACGAGTGGTATGCTAATCAGTTTGATGAAACCGTTACATACCTTTCCATGCTCGTAGCTTCCATGTGTCTCCAGCTCAACTTTAACCCCCACACTCAGGTTATCCAGCACTGGGACGTATACGGCAAGAACTGCCCTATGCAGATGCGTTACGTTTTCGGTACAAACGCTACCTTTGATTACAACGGTACATACTACAAGGTTTTCTGGGCAAGAATGATTGCTTTCTACGAAGCAATGGGCGGTACCTATAAGCCTACCGATACTTGCTACAACCTCTTTAGCACTACCACATCTTCCGCAGCTTATTCCTATACTCCCGGTTCTTACAAGGCGTCTTCCGCTGTTACGGTTTACTCCGCAGGCAACACTTCCACTTCTTCCGTTGGTTCTGTTGCTTCCGGCGAGACAGTAAGCGTTAGCCTCGTAAGCAACGGCTGGGGTAAGATTACCCTTGCCAACGGCAATGCCGGCTGGGTTAAGCTTTCCAACTTCAGCCGTGTTAACGGTTACCAGACAGGCTATTACAGAGCTAATTCCGCTATAAGCGTTTACTCTACAGCTTCTACCTCCGGTACAGCAGTTGCTTCCGTTGCAGCTAATGACGTTGTTGAAGTTACCGCTCTCAGCGGCAGCTTCGGTTACGTTACCGTTGGCGGAGTAAGCGGTTATGTAAACCTCGCTTCCACAACCAGAGTTTATGCTCTCAACGTGCTCAACAGCGCAGCTTTCGGCTCCGGCACAAAGTTCTACGCAGCAGGCGAGACAGTTTCTCTTACCGCTGATGCAGCTCCCACAGATTTGATGTTCGACCAATGGGCTGCTACCAAGGGCGCAGCTTCTTTCGCTCAAAAGACCGCTTCTTCCACGGTTCTCACAATGAGAGCGGCTGACACAGAGATTACAGCTAAGTATAAGGACATTGAGTACAACCTCACCGTTGAAAACGGCGTTGGTAACGGCTCTTATCAGGAAAACACGGTTGTAAACATTAAGGCAAGCACCTTAGTCGGTAAGAAATTTACCCACTGGACTCTCGAAAGCGGCGAAGGCGTTATCGCAGAGCCCACCAAGGTTTCCACAACCTTTACTACTACCGCAGTAGATTCTGTGGTTAAGGCTAACTACGTTAATTATGTGGGTTCTTTCGATGACCCCAATCTCGTAAACTATGCAAGCGGCGTTTCTTACACGGTTACCGCAGGCGGTTCTTCTCCTTCTTACCGTAACACTGCACAGGGCGACTCCTCTTTCACAAAGCTTACTGACGGTCAGTACTCCACCGAAGAATTCTCCGATTCGTCCACAAACTCCTCCTACCAAAAGGAAGTTGTTTATTCCGGTTCGGGCAATAACTACGTTATGACCTTTAACCTCGGTCAGAACCGTGAGATTACCGCTGTTGCTCTCAGGGACATCTGCCTTGTAAGCTGGGACTCTGTTTGGGGCAGCTACGATGACACAGCTTTGAAGGTTGAATACTCCACCAACGGCTCAACATATTACGAGGTTTCCAACCTTGTTGACGTTGCGGCTTATGCAAAGTGGGGCACTACCACATCCGAGCATTTGATTAACCATTCTCTTGAATTTGATTTGGTTACCGCAAAGTACGTAAGAATCACTCTTAAGAGCCTTGCTTACCTCTTCGGTATCTCCGAAGTTCAGATTTTCGGCGGTACTACCTACACCCTCGCTGTTGAAAACGGTATCGGTGACGGCAGTTACGTTACAGGCAGAGGCGTTGTTATCAGCGCAGATACTCCCGAGGAAAATGCATACTTCGACCATTGGGAACTCGTTTCCGGTACAGGTACGTTCTCTGACGCTAAGAGCGCAACAACAATCTTCACAATCTCTGCTAATTCTTCCGTAAAAGCAGTTTACGGTTACTACTCTGACTTCATCCTCACAGAAGAGGCTAAGGCAGAGGGTAAGTACTCCCTCAACACCGAAGAACTTGTAAGCGGCGTAAGCGCTATGACCGCTGCTGACGTTAAAGCTATCTTCGTTGCAGAGGTTACAGTAAAAGACGCAAGCGGTAACGCTCTTGCAACAGACGCAGTTGTTGGTACAGGTTGCACCGTAACCGATGGCGAGTACACAGCTACCGTTATCGTTACAGGCGACATTGACGGCGACGGTCTTGTTAACACCACCGACGTTGCAAGTGTTAAGGCTTCCATTAAGGAAAACACAGCACTTGAAGGCGTGTTCGCTAAGGCGGCTGACACTAACAAGGACAGCAAGATTTCCACTCTCGATTACATTCGCATCAAGCTCGCTTCCAAGCTCGGTTAATTGAGCCAAGGCAGAACGGGTAATAACTGCGATTAAATCAATTAAATAAACTTTGGGGCTGTAAAAACCGTTTTTTACAGCCCCTTGTTCTTTCCTTCGGACGAAATGTTTTTTGGTTTTCATTTTCTTTTGAAAAAACTATTTACTTGACCGCAAAAAAGGTTTATAATGGTATTTGGTACAAATTTCTCTTTCAGGGGACATTAAAATGATTAAAAAACCTATTTACTATGCTATTTTAAGCTTTTCTGCCCTCATTGGAATAGTTGCAAGCGTGCTTCGCCTTGTGGCTATAAAAAGTAACAGCGGGGGCCCTTCCATTGAGCTTTACTCCGTGGACCGCAACCTTACAACGGATTTCGTTGATTACTTTTACATTTTCTGCCTCGTGTTCATCGTGGTTGCCGCCCTTTTTTGCCGTGGGGTGGTGTGCGGAAAAAAGGCTACATTTTCTCAGCTTTCCAGCCGAATCAGCTTTGCTTTTCTTAGCTTGATGTCCGCAGGCGTTGCCATTTGGTACATTGTTGCGGAATTCACGCGTGGAAACGTGGGCTATGAAAACGCAGATTACTACTTTATGTTTAATTACAGCTACGGAGATGTCAGCGATAAATCGTTTTTGTTCATGGCGGTAATCGCTTGTCTTATTCTCTCATCCGCTTACTTTGCTTTTGCCGCTTTTGATGGGTTTAATAAAAAGCCTTTCCTCTTTTCCGTCGCTTCCTTTGCTCCCGTTGCGTTTGCGGCATTGAAGCTGGTTCAGGACTTTTTGCTCCAAAACCGTCTTATGGCTTGGGGTTATGCTTACAACTACCATCTCTTGTCTTACGCCTTCTTGCTCTTGTTATTTGTGAACGAGACAAGGTTTTCGGCAAAGCAGACCAATACGGCGCTGTACGTTCTTTTCGGACTTTGTGCGGCGGTAACGCTCCTTGTGTTTGCGGTTCCCACGGTGGTTCTCTCTCTTGCATGGCTGGAAACTCCCGACCACAACTTTGTTTTCTGCTTGCTTGACATTCTGATGGCAATTTACATTTTTGTACGTCTTTTCACCTTCAAACTTAACGGTAAGGTTAAGGCTTAGTTATTTGGCTAAAAAGGCTCAGACGCAAAAATTCCTGCGTTTGAGCCTGTTTTTACGGAAGGAGGCACGGATTTATGCCTTTGGCTGACAGAGTAAGACCCAAAAGCCTTGACGAAGTTTCGGGTCAGCGCCATTTGCTCGGAGAAGGGCGTCCGTTCAGGAGAATAATTGAAAGCGGTCACATTCCCTCTATGGTTTTTTACGGCCCTCCCGGTACGGGTAAAACCACGGTGGCGGACATCGTCGCTAAAAAAACAGGCAAACGCCTCCATAAGATTAACGCTACTACCGCTGCGCTTTCTGACATTAAGGCGGCGCTTTCCGAAACGGACACCTTGCTGGGTGCGGGCGGGATTCTCCTCTACATAGACGAAATTCAGTACTTCAACAAGAAGCAACAGCAGAGCCTGCTCGAATACGTTGAGGACGGGCGGGTTACTTTGATTTGCTCCACTACGGACAATCCTTACTTCTGCATTTTTTCTGCGCTTCTTTCACGTTCTGCGGTTTTTGAATTCAAGGGCGTTTCGGCGGAAGAAATGGTTCCTTCGCTAAAGCGTGCGTTTGGAATGCTTTGCGAGGAGTACGGCGAAAAGAAGCTTGAGGGTGATGTTTTCGGAATCATTTCCCGTTCCACGGACGGCGACGTGCGGAAGGCTATAAATTTGCTCGAGAACAGCTTTTTTGCTTCGGGTGACACCTTGTCTGCAGACACGGCAAAAGAGCTTTCTACCATGGCAGGATTGCGCTTTGACCGCAACGGTGAAGAGCATTATGACTGCATCTCCGCTTTGCAGAAATCCATAAGGGGTTCGGACGAGAATGCAGCGGTTTTTTACCTTTGCAGAATCCTCGAGGGCGGAGATTTGCTTATCGCTTGCAGACGCCTTTTGGTGATTGCTTGCGAGGATGTAGGCCTTGCTTATCCCACCGCGATTACGGTGGTTAAGAGCTGTGTGGATGCGGCAACGCAGTTAGGGCTGCCGGAGGCTGTGATTCCCTTGGCGCAGGCGACGGTTTTCCTCGCTACTGCACCCAAGTCAAACAGCGCTTACATGGCGTATGCTGCGGTGAAGGCGGACATAGCGGCTGGGAACATTGGCTCTGTTCCGAGGCATTTGCAAAACAAGCATGCGGACGGTTTCGGCGACGAGCGTGAACAAGGCTACAAATACCCCCATGATTTTGAAAATTCGTGGGTGAATCAGCAGTATTTGCCCGATGCGCTGAAGGACAGGGTTTATTATCGCTTCGGCAATAACAAAACAGAGCGTGCGGCAAAAGAGTACTGGGAAAAGATCAAGGGCAAAAAATTGAACTAAACTCAAAAAAACAGCTGACGCAGCTTTTTGGCTTGCGACAGCTCTTTTGACGAAGGCAGTAAAAAAAGGAAACGGCTTTTACCGTTTCCTTCAGATTACTGACAAAGGCACAGAGCACGAAAAATAAAAACAAACTTACTGCATTAAAGTTGAAAATTCGGGGCAATGCCCCGATTTTTCTGCCATTTACCTTATTTTTTCGTTCAAAA
>JAFXKQ010000017.1 GCA_017531625.1 Clostridia bacterium
CAAAAGCCCGTCAAAATCCGTTTTGTGCCGTCTTTTCAAGGTGTTTATCAAATCCAATCTGCTTTCCGTCCTGTCAAGAGCTGTGGAAACATCCTCTTCCACATCGTAAAGCCCTCTTACGGAATCCGCAATGTCATCGCTCTCGCACTTGATTGCATCCAAACGTTCCATCAGCTCACCCGCCTCGGGCACAGCGTCCACGATTGGACGAAGGGCGTTGATGGCAGTGTAGAGCTTTTCGCTTACAGAACCGCTCTCTCCGTAAAGAACAGAGTACGCAGAACGGGAGCTGTCAGCTATTTTTTCAGCGTTCATAAGCTTTAATCTGAGGGCGGTAAGCTCTGCTTCCTCCCCCGCTGTAAGCTTTGCTTTTTTCAGTTCGCTAAGCTTAAATTCAAGCATTTCAAGCCTTTCGTTTCTGTCAGATTCCGCAGTTTTGAGAGCTTTAAGCTCCTTCTGAACCGAAACGTAGCTTTGATAAATGCCTCTGTATTCCTCAATCAGCGCAGAATTTTTGGCGTACTTGTCAAGGATGGGCAAATGCCTTTCCCTGTCGGCAAGAAGCAAGGTGTCCTGCTGACCGTGGATGCCAACCAAAACCTCCGCAACCGTTCTCAGTCTGCTTGAAGGAACCTGTCTTGTGCCGATTTTCGCCACGCTTCTGCCGTCTGCCGAAACCTTACGGCTCAAAAAAACAAAGCCGTCCTCATCCGGTTCCACATCAATTTCGTGAAGCGCCTCCAACGTCCCCTCATCAAAGCAATCGAAAAAGCCCTCAACCAAAGCGTAGGGCTCACCGCTGCGAATTATCTCCCGGTCGCTTCTTCCGCCGCAAAGCAAAGAAAGAGCATCAATGATAATGCTCTTGCCTGCGCCTGTTTCACCCGTCAGAACGGTAAACCCGCTGCCGAGAACCAAGTCTAATTCTTTTATAAGTGCAACATTTTCGATGTGAAGAGAGGAAAGCATAAATCAAAATCTCCTTTATGCCATGAGCCTACTTCTGAGAAAGCATAAGTTTAAGCTTAGTGCAAATTCGGTTAGCCGCCCCTTCATCCCTTGCAATGATGAGAAGCGTGTCGTCCCCCGCAAGGGAACCCACAACGCCTTCAAGGTGCATGGAATCGACAGCCGCACCTGCGGCGTTCCCCATGCCGGCGTAGGTCTTAACAACCACAATGTTCTGTGCGTAATCAACTTTATGTACGGCTTCAGCAAAAATCTTAGTCAATTTCTGCAAAAAGTCGTCGCCCATGGGTGCAACGGAAAGGTAACGGTAACCTCCTGCACCGTCAGAACTTTTTACTATGTTAAGTTCCCTGATGTCACGGGAAACCGTAGCTTGCGTAACTTCAAAGCCGTGCGCTTTCAAGCCTTTTATCAAATCATCCTGCGTTTTTATTCCCGTACCTTTTATCAGTTCAAGAATTAATGCCTGACGCTTAGCCTTCATGATAATCTCCTTAAACAAATCAGCTGATTTTATTCACCTGTGTCAAACTTCCTGTAAAGGGTGTCATAGAACGAGAAAGGCTTGAGCTTAATGAGCCTTGCCAATTTATCTGATTTTTTAACAACCACCGTAACCTCGGGGTCGCTGATTTTAAAATAAGCTTTGCCGTCAGCGGTAAGAACCGCCTCGGAGTACCTGCTGGACGGAACCTTGACCCTGATTTCCGACTGAGGGGTAAAGATAAGGGAACGTGCGGAAACCAAGGAATGAGAACAAATGGGCGTCACACAAAACGCCTCAAAAGACGGGTCGATAACAGGACCACCCGCCGCGAGTGAATAGGCGGTTGAACCCGTAGGAGTAGCTACGATGAGTCCGTCCGCACGGTAACGGCTGACAGCTTTATCTCCGCAGTAGAGGTTAAAATCAGCGAGCTTGGAAACGCTTCCTCTTGTTACCGCCACTTCGTTAAAGGCAAGGGAATAGAACAAACGTCTGTCCCCCTTGTAAACCTCCGCATCGAGCATCATCCGTTCCTCCACGGTGTAGTCACCGTCTGCAAGCTTTGCGGCGAGCTCGATTTCATTTTCTTCCAGCTCTGCAATGTACCCAACCTTGCCGAAATTGACTCCCAACACGGGGATTCCCGTAAGCGCCCCACGCTTTGCGGCGGAAATCACCGTTCCGTCGCCGCCGAGCACAACAACTGCCTCCGCTTCTGCGTAAACCCTTTCACGGGGAACAAAATTCACCTTAACGCCGGTAAAAACGTTTTTGTGCGAGTCCTCGGCAAACACCTCAACTCCGACGTTTTTCAGTATCTCTGCCAACCTGACTGCACATTTTCCCGAGCCGTTTTTGGAAAGATTGGGAATAATCGAAATTCTTTTAATCATAATCAAACCGTTTTGCGAAGCAGTGCAAGATACTCCTTGTTACCGGTACCGCCCTTTATGGGGGAGTCGATAACCTGCAAGAGCTCAAAGCCGTTGTCCTCCGCAGCGTACTGAATTTTTAGCGTAACCATTTCTATAAGAGCGCCTTTTTTATCCTTAACGACGCCTTTTTTGCCAACGTTCTCCTTGCCTACCTCGAACTGCGGTTTTACAAGCGCAATCAAGCAAGCGCCCTTTTCAAGAATTGAAGCAAGGGCCGGATAAATGAGCGTTTGGGAAATGAAAGACACGTCCATCACCGCCATGTCAATCTTGCACGGAAAGCTCTCCGCCGTAAGCTCACGGGCGTTAACTCCCTCCATGCTTACAACCGACGGATTGCTTCTGAGCGTGTGGTGGAGCTGGTCCTTTCCCACGTCCACGGCAAAAACCTTTTCTGTCCCGTGGTTAAGCAAGCACTGGGTAAATCCACCCGTGGAAGCTCCAATGTTAGCCACCGTAAGCCCTTTTGGGGAAACTCCGAAAAAATCAAGAGCCGTTTCAAGTTTAAGTGCCGCCCTGGAAACGTACTCCATCGCATCCTCGGATAAGGTAAAAACGCTGTCACCGTCCAAAAGTTCCGAGGGCTTTTCGATTACTCGCCCGTCCACAAAAGCCGAGCCGTTTTTGATAAGAGCTCTCGCCCTTGTGCGGCTTTCCGCAAGACCTTTTTCGCAAAGAACGATGTCTGCTCTCTTTTTTTCCATAAACCCTTTATTAAGAATGCAAAGGTTGTTGTAAAGCCCTTGCAACTTTTCTCCTAAAACTTCTTTTTAATTTCTGCCGCAATCTGCTCAGGTAAGAAGCCACACTCGGCAAAAAGGTTCTCCAAATCGCCGTGAGCCACGAAACGGTCGTCAATCGCTCTGATAAAGCTCTTTCTGCCTTGCAGGAATCCCTGTTGCGCAAGATACGCCAACGCAAGCTCGGAAAAACCGCCGTGTTCGATGCCTTCCTCAAGGAAATAAACGTTCCCCGCACCGCTGAGAACCGCTTCCAAAGCCTTCCCGTCCAGGGGCTTCAGTCTCAAAACTTTGACCACTCTGACGCTTCTGCCCTCGGCTCTGAGTAGCTCCGCCGCCTTGCATGCGTTTTCCGTCAACCGTCCGTAGGTGACTAAAGCAAGGTCGGGGTTTTCACCGAAATCCTTGTAAGAAAGCGCCTCTGACTTTACAAAACCGCTTCTGTCATAACTCTTTTCCCCGCCCCTGGGATACCTTACGGCACAAAGGGAATCAAACTCAAAAGCTTTTTCAAAACAAGCTTTCATTTCCTCCTCGGTTTCGGGAGAATAAATCACCGCACCGGGCACCTGCTGTAAAAAGCTAACGTCGAAAACGCCGTGATGGGTTGCGCCGTCCTCGCCCACAAGCCCCGCACGGTCCAATGCCAAAACAACGGGGAGAGATTGCAAAGCCGCATCGTGCAAAATCTGATCATAAGCACGCTGGGCAAAGGTAGAATAAAGTGCAAAAACAGGATGCATTCCTCCGGCCGAAAGTGCGGCGCAGAAAGTCATTCCGTGCTCCTCTGCGATGCCCACGTCAAAGAAACGGTCATCGTACGCACGGCTGAAATTTCCAAGTCCCGTACCCTCGCACATTGCCGCGCAAACGGCGCAAAGTTTAGAGTCCTCTGCGGCACGTTCCGTAATAATTTCTCCAAAAACAGAAGAAAAGCTCTTTGTCTTCACTTTTCCCTGTTCGCCAAAATTCTTTGCTACTCCGTGGTACTTCTCAGGGTCTGCCTCGGCGGGAGCGTAACCCTTGCCTTTAACCGTTCTCACGTGAACTATCGTGCTTTCCTTGGATTTTTTTGCCTCCTGAAGCACGCTTTTAAGCCTTTTTATATCGTATCCGTCAACGGGGCCCAAGTAATTAAGCCCCATGCTCTCAAACAAGTTCTCTTTAAGTAACAAACGCTTAAAAAAGTTTTTTATCCCCGTTGCGAGGGCAATCAGCCCCTTCCCAAGCAAAGGAATTGCAGAAAGAAAACTCTTCAATCCGTGCTTAAAGCGGAAGTACCTCGGGCTTGTCCTGAAATTGGAAAGATACCTTGTTATTCCGCCCACATTAGTACCGATGGACATCTCGTTGTCGTTGAGAATGATAACCAGATTAAGGTCCTTTTCCGCAATGTTATTTAAAGCTTCGTAAGCCATTCCGCCGGTAAAAGCACCGTCGCCGATAACCGCAACCGTGGTACTGTCACGGCCCGCCATTTTATCAGCGCAGGCAAGTCCTACCGCCGCAGAAACCGAGGTGCTGGAATGACCCGCTCCGAAGCTGTCGTGCACGCTTTCGCTACGTTTCTGAAAGCCTGAAAGGCCGCCGTAAGTACGCAGAGTTCCAAACTCTCCGTAACGGCCCGTCAAAAGCTTATGGACGTAGCTCTGATGACCTACGTCCCAAATAATCCTATCTTCCGGCGAAGAAAAAACCGAATGCAGGGCGATGGTAAGCTCCACCAC
>JAFXKQ010000166.1 GCA_017531625.1 Clostridia bacterium
TATTCTACATTCAATTGCCCATGAGCTGACTCATTATTACCAATGGATTTTATCAAAAGAGATGACCGTTGACGAGGAAGAAAAACAAGCAGTTAGAATTGCAAGCTATGTCATTGGAAAGTATAGACTTACAAGAGATCATCCGTAATATTCTTAGCAGTCTGCGTTTGGGTGACCAAAGGCGATGCTTGCTGGTATAGTGCAATCTCATTCCCCTTATGGTAGGTGATTTGAAAAAGTTTTAACTTGGCGGTTACAAAATTGCCTTTTAGTGAGGAAACAGACGGCTACGGACGTTTAATCAACTCTTCGTTGATGAACAGCTCAGAGGATGCGGTTCAATTCTGTGCCGAAAATCTTTATGACAGCTATGCATACCTACGTTTTTTAATGAAAAAGAGCAGTCTTTAATGCACAATCACGGCATTCAAGACTGCTCCTTTTAGTTTGTCAGTTTTATTATTCGATTTCGATAAGATTGTATTCTTTTGAACCGTAGCCGAGATTTGCCGCTGCATCCACAGTCAGCGTTCCGTTTCTGCTTTCGATTCTTTCCAAAAGGTGGGGTTTCCCTTCGTCGTTACAAGCATAAACCAGGTCAAGGCATGCACGGTCGATTGCAACCGGATCGGTTGAAGCGAGGATTCCTATGTCGGCTATACAAGGGTCTTCGGCAATTGCACAACAGTCACAGTCAACGCTCATGTTTTTCATTACGTTGATGTAGGCAAGTTTGCCGTTAAAGTACTCCACAACGCTTCCTGCTGCATCTGCCATTGATTCAAGAAAAGAATCGTGGTCTGCAGTCCATATCTTTTCGGGTTCGCCCGCGCCGTGAATGTAGGCTTTACCGAAAGAGGAAGCAACACCGATTGAAAGCTGTTTTAAAGCGCCACCGAAGCCACCCATCGGGTGTCCCTTGAAGTGTGAGAGAACAAGCATAGAATCATAGTTTTCGATGTTTTTACCAACAAAGTTCTTTTTAATTATTTTTCCGTCGGGGATGTCAAGCACTTTGTCTGGACCTTCTGCATCGAGCAAATCAAAGGGAAAATACTTTGTCCAGCCGTGGTCGGCAATGAGCTTTTTGTGTTTTTCTGTAGTGTTGCGTTGCCCGTCATAAGCGGTGTTGCATTCAACTACTGTACCGCCTACAAAATCGATAATCGGACGCCAAAATTCAGGCCCGATAAAATTCTGGTTGCCTTTTTCGCCTGAGTGAAGCTTGATTGCCACGTTCCCGGAGAGGTTGGAATCAAGCCTTTTAAAAAGTTCCAAAACCTTTTCTGGAGTTATTGTCCGTGAAAAATAAACAGTCGGTTTCATTAAAATTCTCTCCTTGTCTTTAATTAAGCAGTACGTCAAAAACAATCATTAAACAAAAACCGCCAATCAGGGTATAAGTTGCGCCACGCTCGTTTCCGTGCGAATGGGTTTCGGGAATCATTTCGTCGCTGATAACGTAAAGCATGGTTCCGCCCGCAAACGCCAACGCAAACGGCAGAATAGCTGTCGAAATGCTGACCGCAAAATAACCCAATAAAGTACCTATAACCTCCACAACGCCCGTAGCCATTGCAATTATCAGGGTGCGTCTTTTGTTCATTCCTGTGGCAAGCATTGGTGCTATAATTACCATTCCTTCGGGTATGTTCTGTAAAGCTATGCCGCCCGCAATGGTAAGTGCTTCTGCTGTGTTACCGGTACCGAATCCCACGCCGGCCGCAATCCCTTCGGGTAAGTTGTGTATGGCGATGGCAATAACAAAAAGTAAAACTTTATCAATTTGACCAGTGCTTTCGGGATGTGATTCTGTATCCACGCCTGTAATTCTATGAAGATGCGGAACAAGCTTGTCTATTAAGTCTACGCATGCCGCTCCGCAGAACACGCCGATTACAGTTACGGCAAGTGCGTACTTTCCGCCAAAATCAAGGGACGGTATAATCAATCCGATTACAGCAGCCGCAAGCATTACGCCCGAAGCGAATGACAGGGCAATGTCGTTGAATTTATGACTGATTTTTTTGAAAATGAAGCCGATAAGTGCGCCTATGACCGTTGCGCCACCGACTCCCAAGGCGGTAAGGAATACTATTTTCATGGCTAACTCCTTTCTCTGTACCATTATATAACATAAATCATCAATTTAGCAACATCTTTTTACAAAGTTTTATCTCGGTTGACTTGCTGTGTAAAAAATGTTATACTTATCGAAGTAATTTGAGTTATAAACTGCGTGCTTAAATCGGTACAAAAACTACGAGAGGACAGACAAAGGATTTGAAAATAGGGCTTGTTTTGGAAGGCGGTGGATTCAGAGGAATCTATACTGCCGGTGTTTTAGATGTTTTTATGGATAACGGGCTCGCATTTGACGGAGTAATCGGTGTTTCTGCGGGCGTAATACACGGGTGTTCTTTTCTTTCCGGACAAAAGGGGAGGAGCATACGCTACTACAAAAAGTATTGCGGGGACCCAAGGTTTATGAGCTTCAAAAGTTGGCTCAAGACCGGTAACGTTGTAGGTGTTGATTTTTGCTATCGTGAATTACCCGAAGAACTTGACAAGTACGATTACAAAGCCTTTTCAGAAAACAAAACGCCTTTCTATGCTGTTTGCAGTAATGTTGAAAGCGGTGAAGCGGACTTAATAAGAATTACCGACATGAAGGAACAGATAAACTTTGTAAGGGCTTCTGCATCCTTGCCGTATTTTTCAAAAATCGTAGAAATCGAAGGAAAAAAAGTATCTTGATGGAGGAGTAACCGACAGCATTCCAGTAAAGCTTTTCAGGGAAAAGGGCTATGAGAGAAACGTGGTAGTTATGACACGAACCGCTGATTACCGCAAAGAAAAAGGAAATTCGTTTACTTCCAGGCTCTTTTACCGTAAGTATCCGAAATTTGCTTCCGCATTAAGCAATCGTTATCTTATGTACAATCAGGAAAAGGATTTCATAGCCAACCTTGAGTCCAAGGGAGAAGTCTTTTGTATTCAACCTAAATTTACTCCGGAGATCGGACGGCTTGAAGCCGACCCGGAAAAGATACAAAGGGTTTATGACATGGGGCGCTCTGATGCCACAGAGGCTATGGAAAGTCTTGTAAAATGGCTTGCCGAACAACGGGTTAAGTCTTAAAAGATTTGAAGCATTAGAATTAAACAAAATGCACAATAGTATAAAACAGCTGTTGCAATGATGTAGTTGCAACAGCTGTTTTGCTAAAACCTTAAATTTAGTTTTCACCGTATCTTTTGGGACCTGCCTTGTGTAAATTGCGTCTGTGGCGTGCGAGAATTTTCTCCTGTGCTTGCGGTTCGGTTTTGCCTGTAAGAAGATACTCGTCGATTTGTGCGTAACTGAGACCCATTTCTTTCTCGTCTGTCTGTCCTTCAAAAAGACCTGCAGAGGGAGCTTTTTCGATAATGTGTTCGGGGGCTTTAAGGTAACGCAAAAACTCGTAAACCTCGGTAACGGTGAGGTCGTAAATGGGATTAAAGTCGTGACCGCTGTCACCCCATTTTGTGAAGTAACCCACGAAGACTTCGCTTCTGTTACCGGTGCCCGCAACAAGTCTGTTCTCTGAAGCGGCAATACCGTAAAGCGTAACCATTCTGAGTCTTGGAGCTATGTTTGTGAGTGCTATGTCATTGAGAACCGTAGCATTCTTTAATGCCTCTACTTCGGCAGCTTTAACAGGAGTTATGTCAACAGTGCGGTTTTCGATTCCGAATTTCTCGCAAAGTGCTGTTGCGTCGTCCATGTCGCTGCCAAAGTTAACAGATGAACCGCAGGGCATCATCACACTTACAGTGTTCTCGCATGCGGCTTTGCATAAAATTCCCACGAGGGCGCAGTCTTTGCCACCGCTGTTACCGAAAACGATTCCTTTGCAACCACTTTCAGCGAGAACCGATTTTATAAACGCAACTCTTTTTTCAAATTCGTCAGCATAGTTTCTCATTGTGTACCTTCCAGTAAGTTGAATTTTAATTAA
>JAFXKQ010000167.1 GCA_017531625.1 Clostridia bacterium
GGATTTGATTTTAATAGGTTTAGGTGTTGCGGTAGTTGGACCATTGGTAGCTTGGATATCTTCGTTGGCTTTGTATGCTTTTGGAGAGCTTGTTGAAAGTAATATGCGCATCAGCAGAGGCGTAGAGCGTTTGACGGGGTCAAATACAGCTACTCAGCAAGGCCCGAAAACAGCCGTCAACACAAATTCGTTTTCGGCTCAATCAACGCAAACTGATTCAACTGTGGTTTATTGGACTTGCAACAGATGTAAAAGAGAAAACTCGGATTATCGTGCTGAATGTTGGTACTGCGGCGAGAAGAAGTAGGGCGGTTAACGATGCGCGGATTAAGATTTTTGCCGTGCAAAATTCAAACGGTTTGTCTGCGATTAGCGGAGCAACTTAATAACGGAAAGAGGACAGAGAAATTTTTCGTTTCTCTGCCCTCTTTCATTATTCATAGAGTTGTTTTAGTTGCCGTTTTTTTATTTTTTTCTGCTTTTGAAATCTTTATCGATTTTGGCTTTCCAGCCGGAAGTCAGGGGGGCGTTTTTGCGCACGGTACTGATGGCGTCGCTCATGGCTTCGTAATTTATGGATGTTCCTGCGCTGTCGCTGTGGTAGTTTACGGCTCTGCTCTCGTCGATTCCGTAATTCCTTGCTGTTTCCACCGCATCTATGTTCGCTCCCAAAAACAGGAATTCCCAATCGTGTTTTTTCTTCTTGCGCTCTATCATCTTTTTCACTTTTTCGGCTGTGTAGTGTCGGCTTGCGTTTTCCATTCCGTCCGTGGTGATGACAAACATGGTGTGCTCCGGTACGTCCTCCGCTCTCGCGTACTTATGGATGTTTTCAATGTGGTGGATGGCTTCCCCGATTGCGTCAATAAGGGCGGTACAGCCTCCGACGGTGTAATCGCTTTCTGTCATTTTCGGAACCTCCGCAAGCTTTATGCGGTCGTGCAAAATCTCGCTTGCGTTGTTGAACAGAACGGTGGAGACGTAACATTCCCCCTCCTGCTTCTTCTGCTTTTCAATCATCGCATTGAATCCGCCGATTGTGTCGCTCTCCAAGCCCGCCATAGAACCGCTTCTGTCTAAAATGAATACGAGTTCGGTAATATTGTTTTTCATAATTTAAAACCTCTCTTTTTCTTTGATGTACACATTTTACATCAACAAAAGAGAGGTTTGGTCGCTTGACGGGCGACAAATTATTTATTGAAATTTTCTGCCCATTCGGCTTCTTTAAAACCGACAAGCACGAAATCATCCCCAATAAGCAGAGGCCTTTTTACCAGCATTCCGTCTGTTGCGAGGAGTTTTAGCATCTCGGATTCAGTCATTTCGGGGAGTTTGTTTTTTAGGTCTAAGGATTTATAGAGCATTCCGCTTGTGTTGAAAAACTTTTTAAGAGGCAAGGCGCTTTCCTTATGCCATTCTTTTAATTCGGTTTCCGTGGGGCTGTTTAGCTTTATGTCACGAAGTTCGTAGTTGATTCCCTTTTCGTCAAGCCATTTCTTTGCCTTTTGGCAGGTGGTACATTTGGGGTAACAGATGAATTTTATCATAACACTCTCCTTAGTTTTCGTTTCCTACGCGCCTAACAGGTTCTGGTCAAAGGCGAACAGCGCTTCGTTTATCTTAAAGACGTTGTAAATTCCTTTTTTTATGAAATACTCGATGATGATGTCAAACTTATTACTGTGTGAAAGCGCAAAGCCCGCTTTTCGGAGCAGGTCCTCCGTTTCGTCCAGAGTCAGTTCCAACGAAATCGCAAAGGCGATGGCGGTCGCTTTGCTCGGTTTGTAATGAACGTCACCCCGAATTTTAGAGAACAGCTTGCGGTCTATGTTTGCTTTTTTATAGCACGCGGCATCCGTCAAACCTTTTTCGTCAATTTTTCGAAGGAGCATTTGAGAAAAGCTTTCGTCAAGCTGTTTAAGCTTGGTGTTAAGCTCCAAATTCAAGGCGTCGCCGCAGATGTTTATGGAGTCGCACAGCTCGGCTTCACGTGCGTTAAACTGAACAGCTTTCGCTCTCCCCTTACTTCTTGACTTTGAGACTTTGAGGGGGGCGGGAGCAGTCCCCAAAGCGAGAGGTGAATTTTGACGTTCGCTACGCTCAAGCAGGTGTTCCTCGGCGTAATGGTCATCTATGTATTCCGCAATTTCGGAAAAAAGCTCTTCGCCGATTCGGTACGAGGCTTTGTCAAAGATGACGAGGTAAATTTCCATTTCGTTGTCAAGCAGGAAAGTGCCGATAACCTCAACTGCGGTTTCCAGCGCTTTGTCCTTGGGGTAGCCGTAAGCGCCAGAGGAAATCAAGGGGAAGGCAATGGATTCACAGCCGTGTTCTTTGGCAAGACGGAGCGATTCCCGGTAGCAGGATTCAAGCAAGGCTTTCTCTCCGTGGTTGCCGTCACGGTAAACGGGGCCCACCGTATGAATGACGTATCTGCAAGGCAGATTGTAGCCCTTGGTAAGCTTCGCTTTGCCGGTTTCGCAACCGCCAAGAGTTTTGCATTCGGTCAAAAGCTCCTGACCTGCGGCACGGTGGATTGCGCCGTCAACTCCGCCACCGCCCAACAACGAGTTGTTAGCGGCGTTGACTATGGCATCCACAGCCATTTTTGTTATGTCGTTTCGTACTATAATAAGCGGCATAAGTAACTCCTTGAAAAAAGTCTGCTCTCAGCGCCTTTCCGGTGTAAATCAATCTGGGCTCATTTAACCGTATCCTTGACTGTTGCGGGCGCAGAAGTTGTTCTTTCTCTCTTTGTCGTATAAACAAGGTACGCTATGGCACAAGCAAAAATGGCGATGCTTATCCACTGCGAGGTTGAAATGTTTAAGAAAGCGCCACGTTCACGGTCGCCTCTGAAAAATTCAAGCACAAAACGGATTAAAGGATAGATAATAGCGTAAAGCGTGGGGGTGAGTCCTTTTTTCTCGGTTTTCAAATACACGGTGAGCAGAACGGCAAAGAGGCAAAGCAGAGCCAACGCTTCAATGAGCTGGATGGCAAGAAGCGGTGTGTTTAACGGCGTGGCGGCGTTTAAGGTATCGGTGTAGGTGACGGAAAAGAAACCGTCGTGTTCTTTGCCATAGCAACAACCGCCAAAAAAGCAGCCCACACGGCCGAAAGCGTGACCAAGGGGAACTACGGTTGCGTACAGGTCCATAAACGGACCGAGGGGCATTTTAAACTGCTTGGCATAGATGATTAAACCAAGTAAGCCGCCCAAAAAACCGCCGTAGAAAACAAATCCGCCCTTGATTACCTGTAAAAGTGAGAGATTTTGTTCGATAATCGAATCTAACGAAACTACTATAAACAACAGCTTAGCGCCAATGATGGCGCCAATCATTATATACGACGCAGAACAAACCATGTCGTAAAGGGGGATAGGATTTTTCTTCTTTGTGAGGAGAACAGCCACACATACTGCAAGGATGATTCCCAAAAAGAAAAAAACACCGTAAAGCGGAACATCTTTGCCGAATAGATTTATGGAATCGGTCATAATTAAACCTCTGAAACTTTTGTATTTAGGAACAACGGTCTGACGCTGTACCAAAGCACAGGGTCAGACCGTTATTAGGCTATGAAATGTTTCTTAATAACCAATGCTGAATGCATTTGCCCAGTCGTTAATGTCGTTTTCTAAATCGTTAATCTTGTCAGCAACGCAAAGAACGCAGATACCGCAAGTGAAGAAGAAAATTGTGGATAAAACAACTGCAACGATACCGATAACGAGACCTGCAGTAGCAAGACCGTTCTTCTGACCTGCTGCCTTGTATTCCTTACCGCCGATGATGGAGAGAACAAGACCTACTATTGCCATAGGAAGAGCGATTATAGAGAACCAACCACCTATGAAGCTGCAAATGATAGCAACGATGCCGAGAACAAAACCTGTAATAACCTTTCCTTGCATAATAAAACTCCTTTCATAAAATCTTTATTTACAAAAGACCGAAGTCTGTTTGTACAAGTTTTTGTGACGGGGGAATTAAAACCGTTAAACGGATTACTGACAGGAATAAAGCGGACAAATAGAAATACATAAAACACTTTGTTTACCCAGTATTTTATCACGGATAGTTGAGGTTGTCAAGGGGATTGTTGAATAATAGAGCCGACTTATGAGAGAGAATGTCATGTTTTGGTTCATGAAAGGGTAGCAAAGAGACAAAATTAAAGGCGTTTTTAAGTTTATGCAAACGAGGGCGGTTTTTATGAAGGAATTGTTTGCGGTTCTTGCGGTGAAAGAACCGGAGAGCTTGACAAAAAGAAACAGCCGGAATGCGGTAAGCAAACCGACTGTTTGTAAAAGTTTTGTCAAAAACCACAGGATGCGCTGTCAAAAATCGGTGCAAGGGAAACAGCGCTGTGCTGTAGTGGCTACGCCTTAGTCGTCAACGCCCTGAGCGGTAGCAGACTCGAAGATTGCGTCAACCTCTTTACCGGGAGCTTTGGTGAGCAAGGAAGCAATAACTGCAGCAATACCGCCTGCAACGAAGCCGGGAAGAATTTCGTACACGCCGGTAGCGTAAACAGCGGCGGACATGATAGTGTTGGTAAAGAGTAAAAGCCAAGCGATGTCCACGATAGCACCTACAACGATGCCGGTACATGCGCCAACGTAGTTTAAGCGTTTCCAGAACAGAGAGAGGATAACAACAGGTCCGAAGGCTGCACCGAACAAGCCCCAAGCGTTTTCAACCATTGACATAATGCTGTTTGCCCAGCTATCGGGGTTACCGATGCCGTCAGCAGCGATGATGAAAGCGACAATAGAAACAACGAGAACCACTATACGGCCAACCCAAAGGATTTCTTTATCACCGGACTTGTTCTTGCGAAGCAAGGGTTTGTAGATGTCGCTGGTGAAGGAAGAGGAAGCAACGAGGAGCTGAGAGTCAGCCGTAGACATAGCAGCGGCAACGATTGCGGCAAGAAGAAGTCCTGCAATGATGGGCGGGAAGAGGTCCTGCGCAACTGTGATGAAGATGTTCTGCTGAGCGCCTACGGGCAAGAGTTTCTCTGCCAAGGAAACGCCGTCGCTGAGGAGGAAGGTTCTGCCGAGGACAGCAATAGCGATAGCAGCACCGAGGGA
>JAFXKQ010000168.1 GCA_017531625.1 Clostridia bacterium
AGGCCTGCCAAAACGTCGCCGCTTCCGCCTTTGGAGAGGGCACTGCAACCGCTTGTGTTAACAAAAAGCCTTCCGTCAGGTGCGGTGACCACGGTTCTGCTCCCTTTCAGCAACGTAACTGTGCCGAACGCTTTGGAAAAACTTTTCGCTGTGGCTACACGGGATTGGTTTACCTGCGCGGCGGTCCTTCCGATAAGCCTTGCCATTTCTCCGGGATGTGGGGTGAGGATAAGTTCTGCCTTAACCGACTGTAATATTCCTATGCGGTTGGCCAAGAAATTTATTCCGTCAGCGTCAATAACTGTGGGTTTATTAAGCTTGGGCAGAAGGTTTTCAAACAAGGAATCATAACTCCGTCCACAGCCGCAACCTAAAAGGTAAGCGCTGTTGTTCTGCTCAAATAAAGCGTTTTGGGATTCGTTGTCATTAACGGAAAAAATTAGTGGTTCTGCGAGTTTTAAACGCAACAACTTTGCTGTTTCTTCCTCTGAGAGGACTTTAACCAATCCAACACCGCTTTTTAATGCCGCAAGTGTTGCTAAGTATGCTGCACCACTCATCGCTTTGGAACCGATCACAGCACCAACGGTGCCGTAGGTACCTTTATGGGAATCTTCTTTACGAGGCGGAATAAGAGATAAAACGGACTTGTCCGAAACTTTGCCGAGTGGGAGTTGGTCTTTTAAATCATCACTCCGAATGCCTATGTCTTCAACAAACACTTTTCCGCAATAAGCAAAGGAGGGGTAACTAACGGTTGCGATCTTGTGGGCAGTAAACGTACTTGTGGCGTCGGCTTTGACGCATGTGACGGTTACCTCGTCGCTGTCGGCAGTAAGACCGCTGGGCAAATCTGCCGCAAGAACAAAAGCACTACTTTGGTTTATTGCTTCAATGAGTGATAGATAAATGCCTTTCGCCTCTCCGTGGAAGGAAAAACCGAATAGGCAATCAACGACAGTCGCGCTCTTTTTGATCAAACAGTCACCGCTGTTTTCATCAGCGTAGAGGACAGCACCGTTTAGAGAGTTGTATCTTTTTAGATAAAACCGTGAATCATTTGATTTTGGTTCTGCTACTGCTAAAACATTGTTTTTTATTCCGGCTTCAGTAAGTAGGCAGGCGAGGGCATAGCCGTCACCGCCGTTGTTTCCGGTTCCGCAAATGATGGTGATTTCTCCATGTAATTTGTCAAGCTTTTCTAAACGGGCAAAAAGAGCTTCTGCCGCATTACGCATAAGCTCTTTTGATGAAATACCTCGGTTTATTGGGGAGGAATCAATTGCTTTGAATTGCTCCGCTGAAAAAATTAAGTTTTCAAATGTCATTGTTTATCCACCGCATAAGCAGAAGAATTATAAAACTTCATTAACGAAAGGGCTTTTTTGGTTGCTTCGAAGTAAACGGCACAGTTTTGCCCCTCTTCCGATTTGAAAAGCGCATAGCAGATGTTTTTAGCATCGGGGGAAGAGATACAGGAATAAAGCTTTTGGGCTTTTTCCGCTTCGGGCGCACTTCCGTTTACGCAATTGGCAATACGGCTCATTTCAGAAATGCGGACACAAAACAGCTCGTTCCTTTTGCGTCCGCCATAGATGACCGACATATGAAACTCACCGCTTACGATGGTGTATTCGTATTCAAGGTTTGTGTACCGCATAAAGAACCAAACCGCCACCGCTAAAAGGACGAGCATTACGGGGAACGTCGCAAAGAGGGGACGTGCCCAATTCCAAATCACGTAGAAATAAATTGCGAACACTAAGAGAGCGCCTAAGCAGATCGCAAGTTTTGTAAGTCTGGTCTTTTTGTTCGGCTTTGCGACAACCGAAAATTCTGTAAAGTTGGGAGAACCGCTGTCTCGCATTTCCATTATGCCACCTCATAGAACAGGTAAAAAATCAGTCAGAAACCGAATGTGATTCCTACAAAGTGATAATAACACAACAAACACGGTTTTTCAACCAAAATTTAAAGTTTTTTACAAACAAGAATTCAAAATCAAGCGATTAAAGTGGACAGCTATCGCTGTACAATGTACTCAGAGCGTCACAAATAAAAGAGCCGTTTGCGTAAACGGGGACAAGAAAAGCGTTTTTGTATCCCTGCACTCCAAAGGCGTAAACAGTTCCGTCGCAGGCTTTTGTAAGGTTGCGCAGACGGACAGAGGTGGGGATCGCAACGAGGAAGGCGGTGTCTGCCGAATCTAATTCAAGATACTGCACTCCCCGTTTTGTATAGAGCAAAATGATTCCGTCGCAGGTAGGGACGGCACTCTCAAATTCAGTAAAAGGGTCGTTGTTTTCACGGAGAGAATTTAAAAGAGTGCCTCTTCTGTTAAGTATTGCCAATAAGTCGGAGTAACTCACGAGCAGTCTTCCGTTTGAAAGCGGGTAGATGCTTTTTATCGTTCCTGCATTGAGGAAGGGAGTAAACTCAAAAGCTTCGTTATAGCAACAGTCTAAGCAGATTATTCTGTTTTGGCACCCTCGGCCTAAAACAAGAACCGTTCCCGTGTCCTGAGATGAGGTAATAAATCTGTAAGGCGTTGGGGTTGGGATTTCATTTATCAGTTTTCCGCAGGCAGAAAATACAAAAATTGCAGGAGTAATTCCGTCCGTCACTAAGATACTTCCGCAGTTTCCGCAAATAGCACCGCTTATGGGGGTTAAACAACTTGGGAGATTTATGGCGGTTTTAAGGTTGATGTCCGACATAAGGGCTTTCCTTTCTTGCTTAGTGTTTATGTATCAATAGGTATTTTATGTAATTAAACAGTTTTATGTTATAAGGTTAAAGCTGTAATGATCTGATTATAAAACCCATACAAGGGCAGAGCCTTGCTTTTTGCGCCTCAACAAAAATTGAGCTTGAGTTGAGAAAGAGTTGATTTTTCTGTTAGATTATGGTAAAAGTATAATTGTATAAGTTGTTTACGGCGATTAGTTTTATTAATTGAGGTGTCAAGATGTATAAAAACAGAAAAAAGAATTATCCTTATTATGACGTAAGACCTTGTACGGATATGCGTAATTTGATTGATGAATCTGCAAGACTTTTTGGTGATAGGCCTTGTATTAAGTACAAAGAGAACAACGAGGTTAAGACTGTCACCTATACTGAATTCAAGGCTGAGGTGGATGCTTTCGGTACTGCTCTTTACAGTCTTGGCATAGGAAAGTCAAAGATTGCCATTATTGGTGAAAATTCTTATCAATGGATTTTGTCATATCTTACCGTTTTGAACAGCGATGGAGTAGTTGTTCCTGTGGACAAAGATCTCCCTAACGCTGATACTGCATACATTCTGAATCATGCAGAGTGCGAGGCGGTTATCTATTCCAACGCAATTGCCGATAAGATAGATGCTATAAAGGCGGAGCTTCCAAAACTTAAAGTGTTTATAAGAATGAACGGGGTTCCTTCCGAGGGCAGCGGTCAGCACAGATTGCGTGATTTGGTCGACATTGGTGTAAGATTGCTTGACGAAGGGGATACTTCCTTCATTTCCGTTGTTCCCGATACAAAAGGTTTGAAACAGCTTATGTTTACATCGGGTACAACCGGTTCAAGCAAGGGCGTTATGCTATCTCAGGGAACTTTGGCATTTAATGTCCAAAGGGCTCAGGAGCTTATGCTTATTACGGAGAGGTGCCTTTCTGTTTTGCCTTATCATCACTCCTATGAGGCTACATGCGGTGTGCTTACTATGATTCATCACGGTATGACCATCTGCATTAACGAGAGTCTTAGGGCGTTGATGAATAATTTTAAACTTTACAAACCCACCGAGATGCTTGTGGTTCCTCTTTATATTGAGAACTTTTACAGAAGAATCTGGGCCGCAATAGAGGAAAAGGGTAAGACCGCTACGGTAAAGAAGGGCATCAAGCTCAGTAATGCTTTGCTTAAAATCGGAATAGATAAGAGGAGAAAGCTCTTCGCTGAAATTCACGAAACATTCGGCGGAGAACTTAAGGCAATCATCTGCGGCGGTGCGCCTCTTAAACCTTATATAGTTGATTTCTTTGAAAGCATTGGCATTACTCTTATCAACGGTTACGGCATCACGGAATGCGGTCCGCTTATTTCTATCAACCGAAACGAGTACCACAACGCTGAGTCTGTTGGTTTGCCTTTGAGAGATACGGAGATCCGAATCGATTGTCCTAACGAAGACGGAGAAGGTGAGATCTGCGTTAAGGGTCCCAACGTTATGCTTGGCTACTACAAGAATGAGAAGGCAACGGCTGAGGTTATTAAAGACGGTTGGTTCCGCACCGGAGACATTGGTAAGATAGACAAGAACGGTTTTGTTTACATTACCGGCAGATGTAAGAACCTTATCGTTCTTAAAAACGGGAAAAACATTTATCCCGAAGAAATTGAAGAGTTCTTGGGTGAGATTCCGCTTATAAAAGAAGTCGTGGTTTATGCTGCAAAGCTTTCGGGCGATGCCGGCAAGGCGCTCGGTGCTGAAATTTACCCCGATTTCGACAAAGCGAAGGAACTCGGTGTGATTGACATCGAAGATGAAATTAAGAGGGCAATTCATAGCTATAATGAGAAACAGCCCCCTTATAAGGCTGTAAAGCAAATTGTTTTCCGCAAGGAAGAATTTGAAAAGACGACATCAAAGAAGATTAAGCGCAACTACGATAGGTAAATTCAGGGTTACGTTTTTACGGAGAGAAAAGCTTGAAAAAATTAAAAGCGGTGCTTTTAGCTGTTTTGGTTGTCGGATACAGTGCTTGCTTATGTTCTTGTGAGGAAGCCAAGGAAGAAATGGGTTCGGTTGACGTTGGCGGTTCTATGGAAAGCGATGATTCGTTTTTTGAATCCTTTGTTATTGATGAAACTTCGGAAGAGCTTGAAGCTGTTGGCGGTTCGGGTATAAGTACGGATGCCGAGGCTGAGGATTTTGATACGGCTCGTTACTTTAATATAATAGCTCTGGGAGATTCCATTGCGAGAGGTTATGGGCTCAGAGCTCCCGAAACGGAGTGTTTTCCACGATTACTCACGGACATGATAGGCGAACACTTAGGTTTAAAGACGGGGTTTTTGAATTATGCCGTGGACGGACACAAAACCTCCGACCTTCTAAATCTGTTGGAAAACGGTGCTGTAAACGGAATCGATAAGGCGAACCTTGCAGTGTTGTGTATCGGCGCAAATAACATTTTAACGGTTTTTACGGATGCGATGATGTCTTTCTTTGAGAAGAACGACCTTAAAGCATTTGATTTTATCAGCGGTCGACTCGCCTTAACAGATGACTTGGTAAACGAAAGTCTCTGTTCCGGCAGCGATGACCCGTCCACAGAGAGCATGGAAAGCTTTTTTGCCGAACTGAATGCCTTGCTTGTAAGCGAGGAATTTGAGACAAAGATGCGACAGGGAATAACTGATTTAAAGACGGAGCTTCCAAAGGTGCTTAATTCCGTCTTTGAGAAAAATCCCGAAGTTACTGTTGCGCTTATGACGCTTTATAATCCGTTTGAAGGTTTTTCGTTTGGCATAGAATACATTGATGCAAGCCTGGACTTGGAAAGCCTTGCTGCTAAATGGGTTGAGTTGCTTAATGTAGAAATAGCATCAGTTGCTGAGAGTTTCCCCAACGCAGTCCTTGTTGAAACCTACGCCCCTTTCGGTTCAAGCGAAAAAAAGCTTATAAACGCAGGATTCTCTTCTGCACCTTTAAGGTTATCCGTTGATCCGCACCCAAACGCTGAGGGGCATAGATTTATCGCACAACTGTATTTTGAAAGAATCAAACAAATGTATTAGAAATCATCAGGAGCTGTTGAGAGTTTTTCCCTCAACAGCCCCTGTTTTTTAGGCCGTATATACTGCGCTTTCTTCGGCGAGTCCAAAGCTTACACTGATAGCTTCGTTAACCTGCTTCATAAGCCTGTCGTCAAGATGTCCCATTTTTTCTTTGAGACGGCGTTTATCCAAGGTGCGTATTTGTTCCAAAAGAATTACAGAATCCTTTGCCAAGCCACCGGAAGCTACAACTTCAATGTGAGTAGGTAAACATGCTTTTCCTGTTCTGCTTGTTATGGCAGCTGCTATTACTGTGGGACTGAATTTATTACCCACATCATTTTGTACTATCAGCACGGGGCGTATTCCGCCTTGTTCAGAGCCCACCACAGGACTCAAATCTGCGTAATATATATCGCCTCTCCTTACCGTGTAATCCGGATTAGAGTTTACGTTCATTGTATTAACACGTCCTTTCTAACAGTTTATTCCGACGCTACTATTTTTGCCAGAACAGACGCTTTTATTCCGCGAGTTGTTTTTTGTTTGCTTGACAGTTGAATTGGGTTTGTGTTAGTATATTTACAAGCTATTTGTTTCTGTTAGGAGATTTTGACGTGAAAAGAGTTTTAATTTCGTTATGCGTATTGCTTCTTTGCGTTTCTTTTTGCTCGAACGCATACGTAAGCGTGGGGGCTGAAGTTTCTACCGCCTTTGATTTGATTGTTTCTGCTCCGGAAACCGTCAATAGAGGTGAAAGCTTTTCTGTTTTTGTAAATGTAAGAAATATCACGGCAAAACACGGTATTTGTGCGGTGCAGTTTTCGCTTTATTATGATGGGGATTTAGTTCAACCGGATACTGAAGCGTTTGACGGCGGTGTGGTATCTTCTCCGGTATACGTTGAAAACGGTGTAGAACACAAAAGATACGAGGGGATACTGTTTGACGGCGGCAAGGGAAAAGCGGTGCTTTATTTTGTTGATATGGCAGAATACAATACCCCCGAGTATCTGTGCGACGGAGTACAAGGTGTAAAAGCGGATGACGTTTTGTGCTTTTCGGTTCCGTTTAAAGTTAACAGTAACGTTGTAAACGGTGCAAAAATCAGTTTTGAAATCAAGAGTGATAAAACAGAAACCATAGGCACAGATCCCGGCGATTGGGACGGTGTAAGCTTTAACGAAGATGGAAAGCCAGTGTGCAGTATTCCGCCTTTTAGTGTTGCGGCAAAGGGAAGCTCTGCGTCGGTAACTGTCGGCGGAGTGAAAGGGGATGTTAACGG
>JAFXKQ010000169.1 GCA_017531625.1 Clostridia bacterium
AAAGCGTTTTTTTACAACTTATTTATGAGGTTTAGAACCATTTTTTTATTTGCACTCCATAGAGGAGCTATTAAATCTTGCTTAGGTCCGTCTCCGGTCAGTCTGTGAACGATTACGTTTGGCGGAACCACTTTTAAAACCTCGGAGAGAACATCCAAGTACTCATCAAGTTCCAAAGTTTTGAATTTCCCTTCTTCATAATCCCGAGCTAAGTCTGTTCCTTTTAACACATGCAATAACTGAAGCTTGATTCCGTGAGAATGCTCGCAAGCATACTTTACGGATTCTATCATTTGTTCCTTGGTTTCTTCGGGTAGCCCCAAGATAATGTGAGTTACAATGTATATCCCTCTGCGTTTTAACTCTGTTACTGCTCTTTCGTAGTCTGAATTTTCGTAAGCTCTGCGAATGTAATCTACGCTCTTTTTGTGAACAGTCTGTAACCCCAACTCAACCCAAACCGGCTTAATTGTATTTAACTCTGCCAAAAGCTCCAAAACCTCTAAGGGCAAACAATCGGGTCTTGTAGCCACAGAAAGCACCGCAATGTCATCACGCATTACAACAGGAGCAAAAATCTCTCTCAGCCGTTCTACCGGAGCGTAAGTATTTGTAAAAGCTTGAAAATACGCTATGAACTTTGAACCCTTGTACTTGCCTTCAATTCGCTTTTTTGCACGTTCTATCTGCTCGTCAACACTGCCTCTGTTTTTTTCTGCAAAATCTCCGCTTCCCCCTGCAGAGCAAAAAATGCACCCACTCGTGCCTTTTGTTCCGTCACGGTTGGGACAAGTCATTCCGCAGTCGAGGGCGATTTTGTATAGCTTTTGACCGTAAGTTTCTTTCAAATAATCGCTCAGTTTGCGGTAATCGGGCATAGTTTTGCCTCCAGGAAACGTACCAAATCATCCGTTTTAATTTCGAGCTGACAGCCCCTTATTCCTGCGCTGACTGTAACGGTTTCAAAAAGCACGGCAGTTTCGTCCAAGAAGGTGGGAAAAACTTTTTTCATTCCCACGGGAGAACAACCGCCTCTTATATATCCGGTAACACCGAGAATTTCTTTTACAGGTATGAGCTCAACTCTCTTGTTTCCGCTTTCTGATGCTGCCTTTTTTAAATCAAGTTCATCTTCTACAGGAATACAAAAAACGCAAAAACCCGTTTTATCGCCTTTTGCAACCAAGGTTTTAAAAACACGCTCGCATGGAATCCCGATCTGGGTCGCAACCTTTACGCCCGAAAGATCATCCTCGCTCCATTCGTACTCATAAACCTTGTAATCAATTTTTGCGCTATCAAGCAATCTCATAGCATTGGTTTTCTTAGTTGCCACGATTACGCCTCTTTTCCTAAATCAACAAAATCAGGATTAAGCACTTCACCGATGCTTTCAGCTATTCTGACAAGCTGTTCATCGGTAATTGTTTGCTTTGCTCCACCCATACACTTGACCTTTACGAAAATGGATGCCGCTTTCTCCACCGTGTGCATTAACCCAAAGGTTGAGTCAAAATCAACGCCGCTGCAAAACAAGCCGTGGTGTGCCCAAACAACAGCGTCATAACTCTTCATCTTTTCACTGCTCGCCTCAGCAAGTTCTGTGCCTCCCGGTATATACCATCCCACAACACCAACGCCTTCGGGGAACACCATTGCACATTCCGTTTCACTTTGCCAAAGAGCACGCGAAAAATCCTTGTCATTCAAAGGCAAAACATAGCTAAGAGAAACAACATTTTCGGGGTGTGCATGATACATTACACGGTAACGTCCGTCTGTAAGCTCCGCCTTAACAGAATGATTAAGAATGTGCGAGGATAACTCGCTTGTGGGCTTCCCGCCTTTTGTCAGTCCCCAAACCACCTTATACATACTGCCAGTTTCATCAATTCTGACAATGCAGATGTTCTCTTCGGGGCAAAGAGGTACGTTGCGCATGTACTTTCCGCTGCCCGTAACAATAAAATGTTCATCTGCCATGTTGGGGGCAGAAATACCAAGCGGCTTATAATCGCTGCTCATGTCGAATTTATCAATGCAGTCAAGAACCTCGGTTTTCGTCATTCTATAGCTTAAATTACCGCCGTTGCGTTCGTGCCAGCCTTGGTTCCATCCATCCTCGCACATTCGGACAAAGTTTTTTATCGCAATATGATTATTCATAGAAAATGCTCCTTAAAAACTTAAAACAATTACGCCAAACTCGTATTTATCGTTCCAAAACTCAACTCTCTACGTTATCGGAATCTTTATCGACCAAGTACTTTGTATACATAAAATTTGCAAAAGCCATTGCAGCAGTTCTTACGATAAGCTCCCCTGTTCCCTCAGCCGGTACAGGACGGTTGTCGCTTTCACGTGAGAAAACAGTGCGCAGGGCAAATTCAAGTTCGTCACAAAAGATATCGTAACCTTGTGCCGTTCTGTAAGTTTGGTGGAGCTTAGCTATTCCTACGCAAATCTCACTTACACTGAAAATACGCTTCAGCACACAGATAACATAAAAATACGCCAAATGATAACGGTCATAGCGCTTATTGAGCGGAGGTTTGATGACCTTTTGTTTAACGTAATTGTTAATCATAGTGGAAGTAATAATCTTTTCTTCAGGCTCGGCAAAGATTTTCAGTTTTCTTTCTAAAACAGAAAGAACCTGATCCATGTAAAGCTCAATGTCGGGAAGCTCGTCCCATCTGGGACAGTGGTATTCAATAATTTCTTTATTCGTAAACAAAACCTTTTCTCCTTTTTAGGGCTAAGTTTATAACGATCTTCAACTTAATTAGTTTATCACATTTAATTTTTTCCGTCAACTTCATTTTTCAATTTCTTTTTACAAAAAACTATTGACTTCGTTGCAGACTCGTGTTATACTGGTATCGAAAACTAAATGATTTAGATTATCCATCTAATTGATTAAAAATTTCTAATTGTTTTATTGATTTCTCAAAAACAAAAACACTTATGGAGGGCGAGTTTATGGCAAAATTTAAGTACAATGAAGTTGAACCGCTTAGCAGAGTTCGTGACCTGATTACTCACGGCGTAGAAAAAACTCCTGACCGCGCTGCATTTATTTATAAAAAGGGCAAAGACGTGGTTGAAGTTAGCTACGTCAATGTTTACGGCGATATCGTTGCTTTAGGAAATGCTTTTGCTGCCAGAGGTTTCATTGGCGGAAAACACATCGCATGCATCGGTGCAAACAGCTACAAGTACGTTTGCTCTTACCTCAGCACACTTTCAGGAGATAATGTTTTTGTTCCTGTTGACAAAGACCTGCCCGAGCAAGACATAATCAACGTTATAAACAGCAGCGACGCTGAGGCTGTGCTTTGTGACAAAAAGTATGAAGAAATTTTTATCAATAACATTTCCTCCCTTCCCAATCTTAAACTAATCGTGGGATTCGACAGAGAAAGTGACAGTGATAATGTAGTAAGTTTCAGCACCTTGATGGCGGAGGGTAATAATCTCGCTTCCGAAGGTTATGATGTTTACACGAACAGCAGGAGCGACCTTGATGCTTTAAAACTCTTGGTTTACACCTCGGGTACTACCGGAATGGCAAAAGGAGTTATGCTCACAGAAAGAAACCTCATTTCCTGCGTTTACTACGGTCTCCACGTAGCAGTAATTTACGACCGCTGTCTATCCGTGCTTCCTTACCATCACACCTACGAATCGGTATGTAACATACTCGTTTCTCTCCGTATGCGTTCTACTATTTGCATAAACGAATCCTTAAGAGTTGTTTTGAGCAACCTCCAACTTTACAAGCCCTCGTACGTAATGCTCGTTCCCGCGTTTGCTGAACTTTTCTATAAACGCATCTGGGCTTCCGCCGAAGAAAGCGGCAGAAGCAAAAAACTCAAAACGGGCATCAAAATCAGCCGTATTCTCCGCAAAGTCGGAATCGACATAAGAAGAAAACTCTTTGCAGACATCCACAATACATTTGGTGGCAACTTAAGGGAAATCGTTTGCGGCGGTGCTCCGATCAGACCCGAAATCGGCAAATTCTTTGATGACATCGGAATCGACGTACTCATTGGCTACGGCATAACCGAATGTTCACCCCTGGTTTCTGTTAACAGTCCAAAACTCAACGATTTTTCCACCGCCGGAATCATTCTTCCTACGCTTGAGGTCACTGTTGACAACCCCAACGAGGACGGCGACGGTGAAATATGCGTAAAAGGTCCCACGGTTATGCTCGGGTATTACAAGAACCCCGAAGCAACAGCTCAGGTATTAATTGACGGCGTATTCCACACCGGCGACATCGGACACGTAACTTCAAAGAATCAAGTAGTAATTAACGGCAGAAAAAAGAATCTGATTGTTCTTAAAAACGGTAAAAATGTTTATCCCGAAGAAATAGAGAACTACATTCTTTCTATCCCCTACATTAAAGAGGTTGTGGTTTCATCAATCACAGACGAAAACGGTGCCGAAATCGGCCTTGCGGCAGAAGTTTTCCTCAACACCGAACAAACCGAAAAATCAGGCATCGTTGCAGACCTTGAAAAGGTAAAAGCAGACATTGCGGAAACACTTTCGATTCTTCCGGCGTACAAGCACGTAACAGAAGTTACAATCAGAGAAAAAGAATTTGATAAAACCACTACCAGCAAAATCAAACGCAACTACAAAAAGTAAATACAAGGAGTAACACACGGAATGAAAGATAAAGTAATTTCATCACTTGCAAAGCAACTTCGCATTTCTCCCGACGAAATCTCTCTTTCAAGCAACATAATCGATGATCTTGGAGCAGATTCCCTCGACCTCGTTGAGATTCTTATGGAGCTTGAAAACGAACTCGGAGTATCGATTTCCGATGACGATGCACTCAAACTAAAAACCGTTAATGATGTAATCGTCTTTTGCGAGAGTCTCAACAAATAACCGTTGTACCGCTTTTTAGCATTAACAAACGTCTGTATTAACAGCAGCGGTTTTGTCAATAAATCATTAATTTTTCTTTGTTCTTTTGTTTCTAACTTGATTTTAATTTAAAAGTTCTAAAATGTGATTCGTGGATAAAAAGCGAGTCACATTTTTATTTTTGGTTTTATTTTCTTTGAGGAGAATTAAAACATAAAATTTTATTACGGAAGGAGTTTTCAGTAACAAATGAAAGGTTTAAGACGCATCACAAGTCTAATTCTTTGCCTTATCCTCATCACATTCGCCTGCCCTTTTACGCTTTTTGCAGGAGCTGTTGATCTATCCAACGAGTACCGTTTAACGGTTGACGGCGCATACGTTTACGGTGTTCCGTCAAACACTTCCGTTGCCGAGTTTATGACAACGGTTTATTCCTCAGCAACAATACAAAGTGCAGAAGAAGCAAGCCTCTCAAACACCTCAGAGCAATACGTAGGCACAGGAATGATTCTTTGTTACCCCACGGTTAAATACATCATAGTTGTTGACGGTGACGTAGACGGTAACGGCGTTGTTAACAGTCTTGACTACGTAAAAATTAAGCTACACATCAAAAAAACGTCTCTTTCAGGAGCTTACTTGTTGGCAGCCGACGTTGACCGTGACGGAAATGTTACTACAACGGACTACCTCAGCATTAAGAGTTCAATCAAAAAAATTTCCGATCTCTACTCTAACTACTATCTTACAGACGATGAAAAACAATCCGTGGTCTTGAAAGAACCTACGGATTCTTCCCTCGAAAATACAGCCTCTATTCACTTTGACAGCGACACCATAACGACCAACGGCAACGGTGTCAGCGTTGTTGATAACTACGCATACATTACCGAAGGCGGTGATTACTTAGTTACAGGCAGTTCGGATAACGCTTACATTTATGTCAGTGCCCCTACTACCGCAAAGGTTATGCTCAGGCTTTCCGGTCTTACGCTGACTAACACGTCCGGTCCTGCCATTTACGTTGAACAGTGCGACACGGCATACATTAACCTAACCGAAGGTACAGTAAACACCTTAGCAGACGGAACAACCACTTCCCTCCTTGACAAGGGTGCTTTGTTCTCCAACGACAGCCTTGAGATTACAGGTGCCGGCACTCTTTACGTCACCGGTAACAGACAGCACGCCATTGCAAGTGATGATAACATCCTCATCAGCAACGGCAATGTTACCGTTAAAAACGCTGTAAAGGACGCTTTTCACGCAAACGATGACATCACAGTTAACGGCGGTAGCGTTACGGTTCAAAATTCCGCAGCTGACGCTTTGGAAAGCGAAGGCACACTCAACATTAACGGCGGTTCTCTTACTCTCACCTGTGCCGCAGGCAACGCTCTCAAAGCGGCAGGAATTCTCAACATCACGAGCGGAACTGTTAACGTCCTCAGTTCTGATAACGCCATAAAAGGAGATGCCGAGGTCAACATTTCCGGCGGTGATTTTGAACTTAACTGCACGAACAACGCAATCAAGAGCGATCTTTTGGTTGATGTTTCGGGCGGTAACATCACAATCAATTCCACAGGTGACGGTATCAAATCCTATTCCGCTGACCTTACCTCAGCTACAGGAGAGACACGTTGCAGTTTCACATACGACTCACTAAACGGTTCAATCGAAAACGGAGGGTGTTACATCTGGACCACGGGCGCTCTTTCATCCTCAGCGGTTTATTGGCAGGTCGTGGTGGCAGAAAGTGACGGTTTAGGCGGATACTCTGTAACGCAAACACTCAGCTACGGCAACGCTAAAACCGTCAGCGTTCCTACGGACGGAATCATGCTCCTCACTTACTGCGATCACAGCAATTACGCCGCAACCTGTACAATTCAACCCGGTGACACGATCACATACAATTCATCTTCTAAGACAGTTACAGTCACCACTCCGAGTAACTACCTGGGCGACGTAAACATTACCGGCGGTCAGCTCCACATTACCTGCGGAACGGACGCAATCCAGGCGGGCGAGGATGTCTTAATCAACAACAACTCCTCCCCTCTTACCTCCTCTTCAGGGATCGGTTCAGGCTCTTACAACCTTTACATAGTTTCTGCAGGCGGATACAATGCAAGTTTTGACAGTACTGCAGGCAGTTACAAGGCTTTAAAAGGCGATGACAGCGTTACTGTACAAGCCGGCTACATTTACGCTTCTACTCCGGAGGACACCATAAGCTCCGACGACACAATCAACATAAACGACGGTAACATCACCGTTCTTTCGGGGCGTGACGGCGTGGCAGCTGTAAACGCTCTCAACATCAAAGGTGGCTCTTTAAATGTTACTACTAACGGCGGTTACAGCACATCCGTGAGTTCCTCTGACAGCAATTCCTACAAAGCACTCAAGGGCACAGGTTCTATCTCCATCAGCGGAGGTACACTCAACCTTAATTCCTGCGACGATGCTGTTCACTCTAACGGCGCTTGCGCAATTTCCGGTGGTAACTTTACAATCAAAACAGGTGATGACGCATTCCATTCCGACACCACCATGACCATTTCAGGCGGCGACATCACTGTCAGCTCAAGCTACGAAGGTGTTGAAGGGCTTAATATTTATCTCACCGGAGGAACAACAAGAATCACAGCTTCTGACGACGGCATTAACGCAGCAGGCGGCGCCGACAGCAGTGGCACCGGTAATAACGGTCCCGTGAGACCCGGTTCTTCAAGTTCCGGCAGCACTTCAAATTACTCACTCAATGTAAGCGGCAACGCATACATCTGGATGAACGTAAAAGGAGACGGCTTGGACTCTAACGGAAACCTTACCATCGGCGGCGGCACGGTTATTGTACAGCAAAGCGGTGGCGGGAACTCCGGTTTTGACGCTGACGGCACAAGACTTATTAACGGCGGTCTTGTAATCATCGCTGACGGCGGAGACATGGTAGAGCTTCCCAGTACTTCTTCAAGTCAGTACTCCGTTTCTTACAAGCGTTCTTCTCAGCTTAGCGCTAATACGCTTCTTACGCTCAAAAACTCCTCCGGCACAGCAATTTTCACTTTTAAACCAACCATTTCTTACAAGCATCTTCTCATTTCCTGCCCCGAATTTACCGGCAGTTCAAGCTACAGCTTATACACGGGAGGTTCACATTCCGGTACACTTACAGACGGTCTGTACTCCGGCGGCTCTTTCTCAGGCGGCTCTACTTTGAAGAGTTTCTCGCTCTCCTCAAAAGTTACCTCTGTTAGCGGTTAACTCAAATGCCATTAACCAAAGAAACAACATTTTTCATGCTTAAACTCTGATTTTTCACAGACAGCTGTTGGCAAAAAGCCAACAGCTGTTTTCTCTGCTAAGCCCCTTCGTAATTCCAAAAAAGCCTTGACAAAAACTTACTGCGGTAGTATAATTTTAGCATAGATTTTTATTGGAGGTAACATTATGTTTTGCGAAAAATGCGGCAAACAGATTCCCGACGGAGCTGTTTGTTCTTGCCAGCAGGCTAACCAACAGTACCAGGCACCTCAAGCTCCTAAAGCGCCTAAGGTACCTTCTTCTTTAAGCAACCTTTTCACTGTTCCCCTTGCGAAGCTCGCTTCTTTAGGGCTTGCTCTTTTAAGCGCTCTCTTCCTCTTTGTTGACGGTTGGTGGGGCGTTGGTGATGGTTATCTTAGATACAGCGCGTTAGGCGTTCCGGGTTTAGCATCTGCTTTTGACGCTTCTGCTCTACTCGGGGTTGCTTCTATTTTTGCTTACTTGACTTTGATTTGCTTTTTCATTTGTTTTGTATCCGAGTTTATCAACTGGAACAAACTTGCTCCCGCACTTTCAAAACTTAAAAACATTATTAAAGTAGTCTATTACGGTCTTTACACATTCGTTTTTCTTCTCACTTTCATTGGTTCTCTCGTTGCAAGAAACTCTGGCCCCAGCTGGGCAATGATCTTCGTGTTTTTCATTGCAGGCGGCGGTTTGGCTCTTTCCATCATTCAGTTAGTTACCAAGAAGTAATAACTCTTAATTATGTAAAAAGATTCCGTTGCAAAAAGCAACGGAATCTTTTTTGTAGTCAAATAAAAACGTCGGATGCTGTTTTCGGCATCCGACGTTTTATATCATAACTGAATAAAGGTTAACAACCTATTCGGTTCTCAGTGCCACTACAGGGTCCTTCTTTGATGCACTTCTTGAAGGAATGATCCCCGCAAAGAGCGTAAGAACTACGCTGATTGCAATAAGAATCAAAGCTGCGTCCACAGGTAATTTTGCACTCAAATTCCCTATTCCCGTAAGGGCGTGAAGAATGAGATTTATAGGTATGCAAAGCAGATAAGTTATCAGTACTCCAAGCGTTCCGGCTGAAAAGCCTATTATTACCGTCTCAGCCGTAAACATGCCGGATACGTTGCGTTTGGATGCACCGATGGCTCTGAGTATACCGATCTCTTTTGTTCGCTCTTGAACCGAAATAAGAGTAATTACGCCTATCATTATGGAAGACACAACCAACGACACAGCAACAAATGCAATAAGGACGTAAGTGATCGCATTGATTATAGTGGTTACCGAAGTCATCATAAGTCCAACATAATCAGTGTAGCTAATCCGTTCAATCTCCTCAACCGATTCATTGTAGGAAGCGATAGCCTCTTCAATTAAATCCTTCTCCTCAAATGAAGAAGCAAAAAGGTTAATTGTGAGAGGGCTGTCGAGCTCAACATACCCGAGGGCTCTTAAATTGTCTTCATAAGAGTTTTTGGAAAAGTTAATAACACCATCATAATAATACGCAAGCTGTTCTTCTGTCAAAGTGGACATCAAAGCATCGAGCCCCGCTGAAAGCTGTTCAACGCTCATCATACTCAGCTGTCCTTGGACATCCGTAGCGTACTGAACCTTTATCTGCTCAGTCATAACCTGCGCAAACAAGGCTGTAAGGTCTTCATCTTTCATTTCGCTCACATAAGAACTTAATTCCTCAACCGGCATACCGGTCTGTTGGCTAAGCCCTTGAATCAGTACATTCTCCATAGCTTCACGGTCGGTCCTTGCCATTAGTTCTCCAAGCATAGCAGAAATCTGTTCTTCTGTGGGCAAACACATCATTTTCACGTACGTATCAGCCTTGCTGTTTAAGTCAAGAGTGCTGACGTAATCTTTGAACTCCCCTGCCTTATAGCTAACAGAAAGCTCTGCATTTGTATCTTTAAATGGCAATCCTGTAAAGATGTCAGTAACGGGATTGTCAAGCTGTGCCTTGATTGCGTTGGAATTTTTTGAATTCTCAATAATGTATTCCGTAAGCTTAGAGGTGTAACCGATCGAGCCGGTAATCATGGGAGAAAGAGTGTCTTCTTTCGGGCGTATAATGCCTACAACTTTAAGTTTTGTCGCCTCTTCATAGAGCATGCCCAAGCCAAGCTCGGTATCCCTCAAATCGTGATACAACCCCGTTTTTTGGTCAAGCTCATAACATTCTGATGAGAAAACCGTTCTGTATTCCAATGAACAGATTTCTTCAAAGGACCATGACTTACTCTCGGTTTCAAGCGAAGTCTTATTTACAGCCGCATCGACAATAGCTTCAATTTCCGACTTGGGCATCAATCCCAAGGCATAGAGACTCATGTCATCAATTTCATTGTTTTCATCTACAACAACAACTACCTCGTCATAACTGTTAGGCCAACTACCGTAAATAACATCATACTGCTTTTCTACCAAAGGGCTGACGAGCGAACCGTCTCTTCCGGGGAGAATCTCTTTCCAAAGATTTAATCCCATGGCTCTGCTATTCTCAAACATCATGCTCATCATTGGATTATCTGCGGAATTTGAAGCTTCCTCACGGTTTCCGGTCATTGCGCCGAAAAACTGAACAAGCATATCACTGATGAGTTCTTGCGTATCAGAAGCAATTATTTTCCCGTCTACATTTTTTGTGTAAACAAGAAAGTCCATGTCATACGTGTATTGAACTCCACTAACTGCGTCTTTAAGCGAGGAGCTGCTGTCCGGATCTTTCAGCGCATTTTCCAAGTATTTTTTAAACGCCTTGAGGTCGTTTTCTTTTACCTCAGTGCTACTGAGAGCGTTTACCAAATCATAAAGTGCGGTTTTCTGGTAAACTCCATCTTTTTCATGCTCATTTTTAGATTGAGCTGACTGAATAAAGGATTCCAAAAGTGAGCTGAAATCCTCGTGCTCGCTTTGAAGCGTTAAAGGATAAGAAGAAAGGGTCTCTTCTTGAACCATATCAATGTAAGAAGTCATTCCTTGAGAAACTGCAAAAATCAATGCAATACCAATAATGCCGATGCTTCCTGCAAAAGAAACAAGAGAAGTCCGACCTTTTTTAGTAAACAAATTCTTAAGTGACAAACCGAAAGAGGTAAAAAGTGACATCGAAGGTTTCTTGACTCTACCCTTTTTTACGTCTTCTTTATCGGCGTTCAATTCTTTATCATCTTCCGTAATCGGTGCAGAATCGTCCTTGATTACCCCGTCCAGCATGCGGATGATCCTTGTAGAATAAGCGTCGGCAAGCTCAGGGTTATGCGTAACCATGATCACAAGACGGTCCTTAGAGATTTCTTTGAGGATGTCCAACACCTGAACGCTCGTTTCCGTATCCAGAGCGCCCGTGGGTTCGTCCGCAAGGATGATGTCGGGGTTGTTTACAATCGCACGTGCAATGGCTACACGTTGCATCTGTCCGCCCGACAGCTCACTTGGCTTTTTGCGGAGCTGATCCTTGAGTCCCACCTTTTCGAGGGCTTCGACTGCACGTTTCTTTCTTTCGGATTTAGAAACGCCCGAAAGCGTCAAAGCAAGCTCGACGTTTTGAAGCACAGACTGATGAGGAATAAGGTTATAGCTCTGAAAAACAAAGCCCACAGAATGATTTCTGTAACTGTCCCAATCCCTGTCCTTAAAATCCTTAGTCGATTTGCCGTTGATAAACAAATCGCCATCGGTGTAATGGTCAAGTCCTCCGATTATGTTTAAGAGCGTTGTTTTGCCACAACCGGAGGGGCCGAGAATCGAAACGAACTCGCTCTTTCTGAACTGCAAATCTACCCCTTTTAACGCCTCAACCTGCCCATCGCCGGCGGGATAAATCTTTGTTATTCTTTTGAGTTCAAGCATTAACATTACCTCTTTCCGAAAACATTTGACGATGACTTAGTCACCCTTTGGAAATTATACCCTATCATTATGATTATGAGTCTTGTTTCTTAATCCAAACTGAAAAAACAAAATTTAATCTATACCAAAATTAAACATTTACACAAAGTTGATTGTACGTCAATATAGAAAGAGTTTCAAGATGGAAAAACAAACAAAAACACTGAACTTTGTAAACATTTTTTGTGCAAATTAAGCCCCAACGCATCTTAAAGGGACCGCCGCTTTTTTATCCGTGGCAGTCCCTCAATTTAACAAAACGTCTTTAAAATTTTAAAACTACTTTGCTTTGGTGTCTTTATTGCCGCAACAGAACTCATTCATTCCACAGGAACCGCAACCGCCACTGCAAGAGCAGGACCGCTTCCCTTTCTTTCGATTTCGGATTCCGTTGGCAACAATCGCGACAAAAACAAGTGAAATAACAGATGCAACGATAATTGTAGGTAGCATTTACAACACCTCCAAATGCAAGGTTAATGTTTAATTTAAAACTAAAGGTTTTAGTTAAGCTTATCCTTGCTGTATTTATTCTTACGAACCAGCAGATAAACAAACACTGCGAGAACAGCAAAGGATACTCCGGTCCAAACGTTGAAAGTACCGTTTTCGATTAACAGCCCAATGTTGTAAACAATAAGCGAAACAGCGTAAGCGAAAAAGCTCATGTAAGCAATTGCAGCTACTGTCCATTTTCCGTTGTTCATCTCACGCTTGATTGCGCCCATAGCAGCAAAGCAAGGTGCACACAGGAGATTGAACGTCATAAAAGAGTAAGCGCTGAGTTTGCTGGCGTTAAAGAACTCTTTACCGATAATGACCGCATTCTCAAAACCGCCGCCTTCAAGTTCTCCCATCAAATCAACGCCGTCCCCGAGCATTTCTGAAAGTCCCCCAAGTACCGCAACGATTTCTTCCTTAGCAACAAGGCCCAGCACAGTTGCAACGGTACACTGCCAATTACCAAACCCGAGAGGAGCAAAGACAAACGCAACAGCGCCACCGATAACCTCAAGAATCGACTTGCCTTGTGCACCATCGCCAATGTAATGAAAACCGCCATCAAAGCTAAGACTGTTAAGTACCCAAATAATAATAGAAGAAGCGAGAATCATTGTGCCTGCACGCTTGATAAATGACCACCCACGTTCCCAAGTAACCCTGAGAATGTTTGCAACAACAGGCAAATGATAGGACGGAAGCTCCATAACGAAAGGAGCAGGTTCACCGGAAAAAGCTTTAGTCTTTTTAAGAATGATTCCCGAAACAATTACTGCAACGACTCCTACCAAGTAAGCAGAGGTAGCAATCCATGCACTGCCGCCGAAGAGCGCTCCCGCAATCAAACCGACCATAGGCATTTTTGCGCCGCAAGGAATGAAGCTCGTGGTCATAACGGTCATTCTGCGGTCACGTTCCTGCTCGATGGTACGGCTGGCCATAATTCCGGGGACACTGCAACCGGTTGCAACAAGCATCGGAATAAAACTCTTACCCGATAACCCAAATTTACGGAACAAACGGTCCATTATAAACGCAACACGTGACATGTAACCTATGTCCTCTAATACGGAGAGAAGCAAAAACAAAATCAGCATCTGAGGCACAAAGCCTAAAACTGCACCCACTCCCCCGATTATGCCATCAGAGACAAGACTAACAAGCCAGGAAGAACAGCCTATTTCCGTAAGCCACGAGGTAACGCCGGGAACAATCCACTCTCCGAAGAGCGTGTCGTTCATAAAACCAACTGTCCAATCACCTATAGAACCGATGGAAACCCAGTAAACAAAGAAAATAATCGCAACAAAAATAGGAATCGCAAGAATTCTGTTTGTGACAATTCGGTCAATCTTGTCAGAATAGGAAAGTCTGCCAACATTTTTCTTCTTGTAGCACCCCTTAAGAATCCGCTCAATGAAAACGTACCTCTCGTTGGTAATGATGCTCTCAGCATCATCATCAAGCTCTTTCTCAACCGTTACAATGTCTTCCTCTATGTGAGAAATAACGGTACTGTCAAGTTTTAGTTGTTCTACAACCTTCTCGTCACGCTCAAAAATTTTGATAGCGTACCAACGTTGCTGTTCTGCCGGCATACTGTGAACAGTAGCTTCTTCAATGTGAGCGATAGCATGCTCAACAATTCCGCAAAAGATGTACGAAGGTACTTTTTTGCCCTTATTTGCTTCTGACACAGCAAGTTCAGCAGCTTCTAAGGCCCCCTCGCCTTTTAATGCAGAAATTTCAACAATCTTGCAACCAAGAGCCCGCGAAAGCTCTTCTATGTTTATCTTATCACCGTTTTTACGAACTAAATCCATCATGTTGATGGCTACAACTACCGGAATGCCAAGCTCCAGAAGTTGAGTGGTGAGATACAGATTCCTTTCAAGATTAGTGCCGTCAACTATGTTAAGGATTGCATCCGGACGCTCACCCACGAGATAATTGCGTGCAACCACCTCTTCCAATGTGTAGGGCGAAAGCGAATAAATACCGGGCAAGTCTGTGATTATTACACCTTCGTGATTTTTAAACTTACCCTCTTTTTTTTCAACAGTAACACCGGGCCAATTACCGACGTACTGATTTGAACCGGTGAGAATGTTAAACAAAGTGGTCTTACCGCTGTTAGGATTCCCTGCCAAGGCAATCCGCAAGACCTTATCGTTATTAGCCATGAAAGCTTTCCTCTCTTTCTGAGTTAGCGTAAACTAACTCAAAATTATAAAAAACCCGGTGGATTTCCCCACCAAAAATCTAAACGCTAAAAACTTTTAAATCAAGGACGCATTTATTCAACTTCAACCATTTCAGCATCCACCTTACGCAGAGAAAGCTCGTATCCTCTGACCATAACCTCGATAGGATCCCCCAAAGGCGCAACTTTACGAACATAGATCTCCACCCCTCTGGTAATCCCCATGTCCATAATTCTGCGTCTCAAAGCACCTTCACCGTGGACTTTTATAACTCTTACTGTCTTACCGATGCTGACATCTCTTAATGTTTTCATAAAACGCTCCCGTATGTAAATAAACCATTGCATCAAATTGAATTAGCATACGCTAACTCAACTGTCAAAAATCACAGTTAGCCTCTGCTAACCTTGCTCATTATACTTGATTCTACCAACTTTGTCAACACTTTTTTTGCAAAATCTGCATTTTGGTTATTTAGATTAAGACAAGTTCCACTTATTAACTCCAATTTGTTCAATTCTCTTTGTTCTTGTTGTTTTTTATGATAAAGAATTGTTTTCTAGCATTAAAATACAGAAAACTCAGGTATTGAAATTTCCTGAACAATGTGATAAAATATTTAAGTAATGAGTACAAACCAAGACAACTACAGAGGAGGATTGGCAAATGCGTCTTCAGGAATCGGGCGAAATGTATCTTGAATCGATTTTTGTTTTGAACAAGCAAGGTAAGCCTGTGCGTTCGGTTGATGTTTGCGAGTATATGGGCTATTCTAAACCCAGCGTAAGCCGTGCAATGAGCCTATTAAAGCAAGGCGGGTTTGTTATTGCCGATTCAGACGGTTACCTCAGCCTGACCGATTCGGGCCTTGAAATAGCGGAAAAGATGTATGAACGCCATACCATCATTTCAAGCTTTCTCACAAGTCTTGGTGTTGATGAAAAAACAGCGAGCGAGGATGCCTGTAAAATTGAACACGACATAAGTGACGCTTCCTTTGAAGCTATCAAACGCTTTTCCAATAAATAAACAGTGTATTAACAATAAAGACTGTCATGGGTTTTGAACCTAATGACAGTCTTTATTTGTAGCAATTATTAACTACAATTTTACTGATTCCTTTTTGTTTTGTTTCTCAACGTTTTCGCCGTTCATCACCGCAAAAAGGCTTCTAAGTCTTATCTTGACAGCCCCAAGATTGGTAATCTCGTCAATCTTTATCTGCGTATAAAGCTTACCTCTTGACTCAAGAATGGCTCTTGTTTCATCAGATGTAACAGCGTCCACGCCGCAGCCAAACGAAACAAGCTGAACAAGGTTTATGTTTAAATCCTTCTGTTCTGCAACATACTTGGCGGCAGCATAAAGTCTTGCATGATACGTCCACTGATTGAGAACCGCAGTAGAAAACTTAGGGACGTAATGACTTACGGAATCCTCCGTAAGAACTACTGCTCCCAAATCACAAATCAAGCGGTTAATGCCGTGATTCACCTCGGGGTCTATGTGATAAGGTCTTCCGGCAAGAACTATAACCGGTTTGTTTTCTTTGCGTGCAACAGCCATAAATTCAACCGCTTTAGCACGCAAGGACTCCATGTGAATGTCGTACTCATTATACGCTGATTTCGCAGCACGCTTTATTTCAGCAGTAGAAAAGCTGTATCCGTGCCTTTTCATAACAGCCTTAAAATGAGGTACAAACTCTCCCCTGTCATGAACACCTATGAAATCTTTTATGTACTTAACATTCTTTAAAGATTTGACGTTGGCATCTAAAACCACAGGATAATAAGCGACAACGGGACAGTTGTAATGGTTTTGTCCCTTGCCCTCATTAAAGTTATAGCTCATAGAGGGGTAAAAAACTGCGTCCACTCCCTCTTCCAGTAAAGCTTCTATGTGACCGTGCAAAAGCTTTGCAGGATAACAAACTGTATCAGAAGGAATCGTATGTTGACCTTTTGAATAAATCTCGTGCGTTGAAACAGGAGATACCACAATGTTGAATCCGAGTTCTTTAAAAACCGTGTACCAAAACGGCAACAGTTCATAAAGGTTTAAGCCCATCGGGATACCCACCGTAGGTTTCCCTGCTTCTCTGACGTTTTTTCTGTAGTTTTCAAGAAGTTGGTTTTTGTAATCGAACAAATCGTAATGTACAGTATCAAACTCTGTCTTTACCGGCTTTTCACAACGGTTCCCGGCAATGTACTTATTGCCACCGAAAAAGGTGTTTACAGTGAGTCGACAGTGATTGTTACACCCCTTACACGTAATCGCCTTAACCGTGTGCGTGAAATCAGAAAGCTCCCTCGCTCCAATAACAGAACTCTTCGCACCAAAAGAACTCTTATCCATCGCATAAACAGCGGCACCGTACGCTCCCATCAAGCCCGCAACGGACGGACGGATGACCTCACGTCCAATCTCTTGCTCAAAAGCTCTGAGGACAGCGTTGTTGAGGAAAGTTCCGCCTTGAACAACAACGTTTTCGCCTAACTGCGACGGATCCGAACAGCGAATTACCTTGTAAAGCGCATTTTTTACGACGCTTATAGAAAGACCTGCAGAAATGTTATCAATCGTTGCACCGTCTTTCTGCGCCTGCTTAACCGAGCTGTTCATAAACACGGTACAACGTGAACCAAGGTCAACAGGTGAATCTGCGTAAAGCGCAAGCTCTGAAAACTCATCCATTGAGTACCCCAGAACCCCTGCAAAGGTCTGTAAAAAAGAACCGCAGCCAGAAGAACAAGCCTCGTTAAGAAAAATGCTGTCTATGGCATCGTTTCTAATTCGGAAGCATTTTATGTCTTGTCCACCTATGTCTATAATGAAATCTACATCAGGACAAAACCGTTTTGCCGCCGTATAATGCGCCACGGTTTCGACAACGCCGTAATCAATGTGAAAAGCGTTACGGATAATGTCCTCACCGTACCCTGTTACAGCGGCACCCGCTATTTTAATTTCAGGGAACTCCCGATAAAGCTCTTCAAGATATTTACGAATCAAAGGCACGGGATTACCGCTGTTGGACAGATAACTCGGACGGAAAATGTTGCCCTCTCTGTCGCATAGCACAGCCTTAACGGTGGTTGAACCTGCATCTATACCAAGAAACATTTCACCGTTTGGAACATTTGAAATCCGAATGCCATCAGAATTCTTTCTATGCCTATCGGTGAATTCCTCGTACTCTTTATGCGACTTAAACAAAGGCTTACAACCCACATAACCGTTGGAAGAAGAATAATTTTCTGTCTTTTCTGCGAGTTTAATCAAATCAACCGCTTCTCCCGCGGAGGAAACAGCGGCACCAATCGCCACATAATAGAGTGAGTTCTCGGGGGATTGTCCGTTTATTTTAAGAACATCATCAAAAGCGTTTCTCAGCTCAGAATAGAAAGTAAGCGGCCCGCCTAAATAAAGAACTTTACCCTTTATTTCACGCCCTTGCGCCAAACCTCCTACAGTCTGATTAACAACCGCATAAAAAATACTTGCCGCCACATCCTCCCGACGGGCTCCCTGGTTAATAAGCGGTTGTATGTCCGATTTTGCGAACACTCCGCAACGTGAGGCGATTGTATAAATCTTTTCGTGTTTCGCCGCAAGTTCGTTCATTTGCGACTGATCAACATCCATAAGGCTGATCATTTGGTCGATGAACGCACCGGTCCCGCCGGCGCAAGTGCCGTTCATTCTCACTTCAAGCCCGTTGGTCAAAAACAAGATTTTAGCATCTTCTCCTCCAAGCTCAATTACCGTGTCGGTTTCGGGGTTGAATCTTTTTACCGCCGTGCGAGTGGCGTAAACCTCCTGTACAAACGGAAGCCCCAAATCGTTAGCCATCCCCATTCCCGCGGAACCTGACAGCGCAACAAGCATCTCTTCGTTTCCAAAAACTCTTGACACTTCACGTAAAAGCCGAGCAGTCATCCCGGAAATAAGTGACATGTGCCTTTCGTATTTATGAAAGAGAATCTTCCCCTCTTCATCCAAAACAACGCATTTTATAGTTGTTGAACCGAGATCTAATCCTATGCGTTTCATTTACTTGCCGCCTCCTTTACTTTCTGCTCTTCATCTGCTTTTTCCTTTGCCACGGCAAGCATGAGTTTTATACGGTTTTCCTGATTAACCTTTGATGCACCTGCATCGTAATCAATGGGACAAATGTTTGCATCGGGATAAATCTCCCTTATGGTACGAATAACACCTTTTCCTACTATGTGATTAGGCAAACAGCCAAAGGGTTGAGCGCAAACCACATTCGAATAACCGCTTTCAATCAACTCACAGATTTCGGCAGGCAGTAACCATCCCTCACCCATTTTTACCCCTCGGTCAATAACCTTTTCTCCGAGGGCTCTGATTTTATCAAAACTTGAAGGGCAAGTAAACTCAGGAAACTCCTTTACTGTATTAAGTAATACTTTCTCCATCATGTCAGCAAGTTTTGAACCAAACTTAGCAATAATCTTTTCCGAAAAATTTCCCCCGTAAAGCTTGTAATCGACTTGGCGATTATCAAACATGTACTGAAAAAAACCGATAACACCTGGAACCATAAACTCACAATCCTGTGATTCAAGAAAAGCCTCAAGTCCGTTGTTGCCGAACTGGGAATACTTAACATAAATCTCGCCTACGATACCAACCTTGGTTTTCTTGACATCAAGACGCTCAATCTTACTGAAATCTTTAGCGATAGCTCTGAGATTTTTCTTTAAAGCACGTCCAAGCAAGCCCTTGTTTTTTCTGAATTGAGCGGACAGTTCTGCAACCCACTTGTCAATAACCCTCTGAGTGTCCCCCTTATTCTTTTCGTATGGTTTAACCTGGTTTCTCAACAGCATAAACAAATCGCCGTAAATCAAACTGACAATACCTTTGACCAACAGCATTTTGTAAAGCTTAAAGCCGCTCATCTGTTCAACGTTACTGAAGCTGAGCGAAATAACAGGGACATACTCCATCCCCATATTACAAAGCGCCTTGCGCAGAAGCCAAATGTAATTTGAAGCACGGCATCCGCCTCCTGTCTGAAACTGAATAAGCGCAACTTTTTTAGGGTCGTAGTCACCGTTTGTCAAAGCGTAAAGTCTGACCGCTCGCACAGATAGCAGGATAGCACATGTCGTTATGGATGTGTTGCAAACCTTTATCTATCACTTGCTTACCTGTGTAACGCAACACGTCCACCTTGTACCCGTACATTGCAAAAACTTCTTTAAGCAAATCCATGTGTAACGGAAAAATGTCCGGGGCAAGGATTGTATAATCTTTTCTCATTTCTTCTGTGAATTCAGCGTATTTAAAGCCAAGATCACTCTCTTTGATTTCCATTATAATTGCCTTTCAAAAAAACGTCTGTCTTCGACAGAATTCGACACAAAAGTTGAAAACAAAGTTAAAAGCCTTAAGGTTTAAACCAACGCTTCCATCTTACCGTCAAGTAGAAGAGTTCTCTTAATTCGGCTGCACATTACCTTGTCGCCTAAAAAATTAACAAGGTACTGAGGATTAAGATACTCATTTGCACCCGCAGAAAGAACGGCGGTGATAACAGTGTTTTCATCGCAAGATTTTGCTTTCAAGCTGAAAATCTGACCGGAAATGTCTGTGTCCTCTGTTTTGCTTTTAGTCTTCTTTGTTACTGTTACTTCCCCGGCGAAGAGCTTTTCCAGTTCTTCGGTAGAAAGCAAGGTCTGAACTGTTAAATCATACTTTGCATATTTAAGCTCCTTCAATTTGTTAACAGGAGCAGCGCACCCAATAACCTCAAGCTCCGGCGGTAATGCTTTGCGCAATTTTTCAGTCACTTCTTCAAACTCAAACTCGCCATCCACCGCAAAGTCGAAAATTTCGTATTCGCTCTCCTGAAAAACAGAGAGAGGGAGCGCAAACACAAGTTTGGGGTGCGGATTAAATCCTTCGGTGTAATGAATTGGCAATCCTGTCCTCAACAAAGCACGCGTAACCGCACGTGACAAATCAAGGTGTGAAATGTATTTTGCTTTACCGCATTTTTTAAAGAAAACTCTGATGGCCTGCATTTCAACACCTCCTACTTATTACGCTTTGCGTTGAGGTCGCAAACAGAAGCCATTCCGCAAGCCGCGCATGCAGTCATACAATCCGGTGTAGTTTTTTCTTCGTATGCC
>JAFXKQ010000170.1 GCA_017531625.1 Clostridia bacterium
AATGCGTTGGAAGGGAATCTCCTTTTCTTCAAGGAGCGCCATAAACCGTTTGCTGAGGGGTCTTGAAATTGTGGGGGAGAGGGAAACCACTCCGCCGTACCCCAAACGGTTGAATTCACGTTTCTTGGGGGATTCGGGAACGAAGGAGTTGGTAACGTCGATTGCCACGGCGTAATCCGCATCAATGCCGAAAGCCGCCGTCCTTGCGCCGACGTAACCGATTTCTTCACCTGCGCTGAAAAGGGCGTAAACGTCCACGTTCAGTTCTTTGCCCCGAAGCAGTTCGATACTGCGAAGAATCGTAGCCATGCAGATTTTGTCGTCCATGCTCTTGCCCACGATTCGACCGCCGAGGAGCTCTTCGGTAACGGTCTTGTAGGAGCAGACCGTGCCGAGAGGAACGTTTTCTTCAAGGTACTCCTTGGTTCTGCCCGTGTCGATGAGCATGTCGGTAAGCAGAAGCTTCTTTTCGCTTTCGCCCGCTTCCTGGAGATGGGGAGGCTTGGAAGCGAAAACTCCCGAAATCTTTTCTTTACCGAAAATCCAGACCTCTTGGGAGGAGAGAACCTTAGTGTCCACTCCGCCGAGGTTTGTAACTTTTAAGAAACCGCCGTCGCAGATTTCCTTAACCATAAAACCGATTTCGTCAAGATGAGCGTCCATGATGAGTTTTTTGGCGTTTTTCTTTCCGCATTTGCGAACGCCGACGTAGGAACCCAAGGGGGTAGTGAAACGCTCGTCAAAGTAAGAGCCGAAAAGTCTGTCCAGCTCATCAAAAGCCATTGACTCACGTCCCGAAACCGCCGAGATTTCCGTCACGGACTTAACAAGGGAAAATAAAGACATAAAACCACCTTTTTTCATTGATTTTTGTGTTACGAAAGACAGCCAAGCCGAAGGGAACGCGGGAAACGCTTGACCGTCGTGAATTTTTAGAAGAACCTTACCCTCAACTTAAAGACAGAACGCAGTTTTGGGTTTGTCAGTTAAGGGACAGAACGCAGTTTTTAAAGATTTCGCCCCTCTGAGCAAAGTTTTTAAACTTGTCAAAGCTTGCCGCCGCAGGAGAGAGAATGACCGTGTCGCCTTCGACCGCAAGGGAACGTGCCAGCTTTACCGCCTCATCCATGCTGTCCGCACGGAGAACGGGATTTTCAAAGCCAACCTCTTTTAGAACCCTTTCAATCTTGTCAGCCGTGTCCCCCATGAGAACCGCCGCCTTCGCCTTGCGGAGGAAAAGACCGCCCAAGGGTTCGAGAGGGATTTTCTTGTCGTAGCCGCCGCAGATGACGATGACCTTGTCCTTGAAGGATTCAAGCGCCGCCGCCGTCCTCGTGGGGCTGGAATCAATGGAGGAGTTGTAGTAGGTGACCCCGTCGAGGGAGCGAACCCTTTCGATTCTGTGCTCAACTCCGCCAAAGCTTTTGGCAACTTCAAGCAGTTCGCCCTCGGAAACAAAACCGTGAACCGCCGCAAACGCCGCCGCGTAATTAAGACGGTTGTGAGCACCGACGAGCAGAATGTCCTCGTCTTTCAGAATCAGCTTGCCCTCAAACCAAAGCCCCTCGTCCGTGATTTTGATTTGTGAGACACAGTTTTTCCCGAAGAGCAGAACCTTGCCCTTCGCCTCCGACTTCATCCCCTCGGTAACTTCGTTGTCCGCCCCGAGAACGAGAAGTGCGTCTTCTTTCTGGTTAATAAAAATGTTTTTCTTTGCCGCCGTGTACTCATCCATTCCCGTGTGCCAGTCCAGGTGGTTGGGCGTAACGTTGGTAACCACCGCCACGGCGGGGGAAACGGAAAGCTTCATCAGTTGGAAAGAGGAAAGCTCAACCACCGCAAAGTCCTCGGGAGCAATGGAATCAAGCTCCGCAAAGAGATTTTTCCCAATGTTGCCGCCTAAATGAACCCTTTTGCCCGCCGCTTCAAGAAGCTTGGCAATGAGGGTAGTGGTGGTGGTCTTGCCGTCGCTTCCCGTAACGGCTAAGATTTTGCAAGGGCAGAGATTGAAAAACTCCTGCATTTCGCTTGTCAGTACAGCTCCTCTTGCCTTGGCTTCGAGAAGCTCCTTTTTGTCGTCCCTGACGGCGGGCGAAAGGAACAGAATGTCCTCGTTGATGCCTTTAAGGTAATCCTCACCGCTGATGATTTCAACGCCGAGATTTTTCAGTTCCTCGCCGTAATCGCCCTTTGACGTGTCCTTTACGTCACGGACGGAAAGCGTAAGCCCCGCCTTGGAAAAGGCACGAATGATGGGCATGTTGCTGACGCCTACGCCGATAAAAGCGATTTTTTTACCTTTAAGACTCTTAATGTATTCGGAAATCATAAAACCTCCAAAAAAAATCGGTTAATCACAAAATCAGTAAAAATCATGAAATCAGTAACAAAACACAAAGTCCGCAAAGTCGGTAATAAAACGCAAAATTAACCGTAAAACACAAAAATTACCAAACTCTATTATAACTTAACAGAAAAATAAATCAACCGTTTGACAAAAGTTTTTTTATGAGCTATAATAAGAGGTCAAGTTCATCAGGTAGCTGCGCCGTAGCATACCGAAAGGTCTCGCGGTGAGGAAAGTCCGGGCTTCATAGGGCAGGATAACGGATAACATCCGCCGAAGGCGACTTTAGGGCTAGTGCAACAGAAATATACCGCCGTGTTTTCACGGTAAGGATGGAAAGGCGAGGTAAGAGCTCACCGGTGCGTTGGAGACAACGCAGCCATGTAAACCCTATCCGAAGCAACACCGCATATGGGGGCGTTAATGCTTGCCCGGCAGCCCTCGAAGGTGGCAAGGAAGTATGCGGCAACGTATACTCAAGATAGATGACTGTTTAAGACAGAACCCGGCTTACAGGTGCGGTTGCCATGTTATTTTGTTAAATTTAAACGAGAGTAGGATGCTTATATGCTTATAAAACTGGAACAATGCAGGCCTGACATAAAGGAGCTTGAGGAAGGTATTGCCCAGCTTCGTCAGTCGGTGGGCGCTGATGCTTTAATACAAGAAGTAAAAGCTTTGGAGGAGCAGACAAACGCGGCAGATTTTTGGTCAACTCCCGACGAGGCCCAGCGTTTACTACGCACATTGAAAGGAAGGAAAAGTATTTTAGACTCCTTCCTTAGTTTGGAAAACGGCTTTAATTCCTTTTACGAGCTGTATAATATGGCTATAGAAGACGATGATGAGGATTTGGTGGACGACCTTTTGGCAGAGCTTTCGTCCATAAAGA
>JAFXKQ010000171.1 GCA_017531625.1 Clostridia bacterium
GCTGAGTCCGCCGTCACCGATGTCAGGCATTTCTTCCTTCTTCACAAGCAAGGTGAAGCCCTTACCGCCTGTGTAAAGTCCGTAAGCGTGGCGGTCCTTGTAGCTGTCAAGCACCTTTTCAACTTCGCTCACGTCATCTTTTTCGATGACTTCAAAGTCTGCTGCGCATTTATCAAGGAGAGCCTTCTTATCAATTTCCATGTCACGGATAAGACGGTGAGTGGGGAAAATAACAAGCCCCTCGTTGTCCATGTCCACGAGCGTCATCATGATGTAATCGCCGTTGGTACCTTCAAGCAAATTGTTTTCCGCCATGTAGTTTCTGAAATTGAGACCCGTTTCGTATCTGTGGTGTCCGTCTGCAATAAAGAACTGCTTGGGAGCGAGAGCTTTAACAATGGTGTCAATGGTAGCCTTATCGCTGATTTTCCAGAGTCTGTGGGTAACCTCTTCGTTGTCTGTAAACTCCTGCTCGGGTTTTCCCTCTTCCACCTTTGCTATGATGGACGGAACAGTGCCTTCTTCATCAAGATAAAGTGAATAAATCGAAGAAAAGTTACAAAAGGTGGTCTTCATCAGCTCAAAGCGGTCTGCTTTTGCCTTAGAAAGAGTTTCTTCGTGGGGAAGAACTACCTTTTCAGAGAACGGATAAAGCTTGCACAAGCAGATGATTCCGCTGAAAACGTACTTCTGACCGTAAGCGGTAAACTCTTCGCTGTAAACGAAGATGCCCTCTTCATCATCACGTTTAAGTATGCCAGCCTCAAGCCACTTATCGAGAAGAACAGCTGCTTCCTTGTATCTTTCCTCTCCCTCGGGCTTTTCCAAACGGACAAGGTTGTATTCGCTCCCGTCAATGAGAGCCTGTCTTTCAGCGTCGCTGATGATGTCGTAAGGAGGACACACGTTATCTGCAAGAACTCCTGCCGCTTTTGTATACCTCAAAGGTCTTATCGCCTTTATCTCTGCCATTGTAATTCTTCCTGCCTTTCAAGCTTTTTAAGTATTTTTTGGAACAAAATCTAATTTTATGTAAACTCAATGTTTTATCAGCTTCTGCGAAGCTTAGCAAAGCTACCCATTAGTTTTTTTACACCAACGTCGGCACGGTCAAACTCGATCTCGTAAAGCACGTCGCCGCCCATGGGGGTAAGCTTCTTAACAGTGCCTTTGCCGAAGCTAAAGTGATCGACTCTTGCACCCACTTCAAACTGTTCAACAGCCGGCTTGGACTCTGCAGGAGTCTTTGTGACGTTTTTAATAAAGGACTGTTGGGAAGAAACGTACTTACGCTTCGCCTCGGACACGTTGTTGTAAACAGTCTTAACAGACTGCTCAATGGTGACTAAATTCTTGGGAATTTCCTCAACGAAACGTGAAAGAGGGTTCTGCGTAGTTTGACCGTACAAAAGTCTCGTTCCCGTGTGAGAGATAACGAGATGCTCCTTCGCCCTCGTAACTGCAACGTAAGCCAGTCTGCGTTCCTCCTCAAGGGCAGCAGTCGAACCGCTCATGATTGCCTGAGTGCTCGGGAAAATTCCGTCCTCAAACGCAGGGAGGAACACCGTGGGAAATTCAAGCCCTTTGGAGCTGTGAACCGTCATCAACGTAACAGCATTAGCGTCCGTGTCGTAATTATCCACGTCTGTAACAAGGGCAATGTCAGCAAGGAACGCCGCAAGCGATGCATCCTCTGCGTTCTCCTCAAACATCATCGCCGCAGAAACCAATTCGTCAAGGTTCTCTGCCCTTTCGGGTTCGTCCGAAGCAAGAACCATGTCACGGTACTTGGTTCTTTCGATGACGCTTTTGATAAGCTCCGAAGGCGTAATCGTTTGCGAAAGCTCCCTCAATTCCGCCATCAACGAACAAAAACCGTCAAGCTTAGACGCACTCTTTTGGATTTCGGGATAAAAAGCCGCATCCTTTATCACGTCGTAAACGGACTTCCCTTCCCGTTCTGCCAAGTCGTAAATGGCAACGGAAGTAGTGTTACCGATTCCTCTCTTCGGAACGTTCAGTATCCTCTTAATTCGCACGTTGTCGGAAGGATTGTTTATCACCGCAAGGTAAGCTAAAATGTCTTTGATTTCCTTACGCTCGTAGAACCTTGTACCGCCAAAAACACGGTAAGGAATACGGCTTTTGGAAAAGATTATTTCAAGAGCGTTGGAAAGCGCATTCAAACGGTAAAGGACAGCAAAATCGCTGTACTTAGCGTTGTTATGCATAACCTGTTCACGGATGTAACTGACAATGTAACCCGCTTCTTCGCTCTGAGTGTACTGTTTTTTAAGCAGAATCCGTTCGCCTGCGCCTTTGTCAGTCCAAAGGTTTTTGCCTTTTCTGAGGGTGTTGTTGCCGATAATGGCGTTAGCCGCTGAAAGTATGTTTTGAGTAGAACGGTAATTCTGTTCAAGACGGATTGTACGGCAATTTCTAAATGCCTTGTCGAAGCTCAAAATGTTCTCAACCGTAGCACCGCGGAAGGAATAAATGCTCTGGTCATCGTCGCCCACAACGCAGACGTTGCAATGCTTTGAAGAGAGCATGAGAACAAGACGGTTTTGAGTGAGGTTGGTGTCCTGATACTCGTCTACCGAAATGTACTTGAACCTGTTACGGTATTTGTCAAGGACTTCGGGGTACTCGTCGAACAGCTTTAAGGTAAGTAAAATAATGTCATCAAAATCCAGAGCATTAGCCATTTTCAACGAGTGTTGGTATCTGCGATAGATTTTTGCGACCGTGTTAAGTCTGGAATCATTCCCTGCATAAATTTCGTACTCGTCAGGGAGCATAGAACTCTCTTTCGCTCTGCTTATCTCGTTAGAAGCAGTTCTTGGAGCAAGGGCGTCCTCGGAAAGGTCAAGTTCTTTATAAATGTCGGTAATGATTCGTTTAGTATCGTCGGTGTCGTAGATGGTAAAATCGCTGTTATAACCTAAAAGTTCGATATGGCGGCGAAGAATCCGCACGCACACGGAATGGAAAGTCCCCGACCAAAGCTCCTTAGAATTCTCACCAAGAATGTTTTCAAGACGTGCCTTAAACTCATTAGCCGCTTTATTGGTAAAGGTGATGCAAAGCAGCTCATAAGGCTGAGGCTTATCCTCAGCTAAGACGGACAAAAACGCCCTTATTTCAGTAGCTGCTCCATTCTCCAAAAGCGATTGCGCCTTTGCAAGAAGCTCGACATCTACGTTAACAGCGCCGTCATCGCCGTAGAGGTTACCAAAGGAAAGGATGTGAGCGATACGGTTAACCAAAACCGTAGTCTTACCGCTACCCGCCCCCGCGAGGACGAGAAGGGGGCCGTTGACAGAGTAAACCGCTTCGCGTTGCTTTTCATTAAGACGAGAATACAGCTTATCAAAGAGCTGTTTTTTTACTAAATTGAATTGTTTTCTCAAATCATCCGCCATAAACACACCTACCTTTTTGTAAAATACCCCAACATTTTACCGATTACCATAATAACACAGTTCCCGAAATAAATCAAGGGGTTTATCAGCAATTACAACAAATATCTACATTATCTTACGCATTACGAAGTGTGTTCAACAGCATAAAATGCGTTTACAGCAGACAACCAAGCTGCCCAATTACACCAAGCGTTCCATAACCGGGGCAGGCGGATAACAAAGAAACCAAGAAACCAAACACTGCAAACGCAAAAAGGCCTGTCCATAGGTAAACCCTACGGACAGGCCTCTTAAAGGCTATTAAATTATCAATAAACGATTAATTATTCGATGTCGATAACAACGCCGGAACCAACGGTTCTACCACCTTCACGGATAGCGAAACGGAGACCCTTTTCGATAGCGATAGGAGTGATGAGTTCAACGCTCATATCAACGTTATCGCCGGGGAGGCACATTTCCTTGTCAGCGGGAAGGGTGATAACACCTGTAACGTCGGTAGTTCTGAAATAGAACTGAGGACGGTAGTTGGAGAAGAAGGGCTTATGACGGCCGCCTTCTTTTTCAGTAAGAACGTAAACCTGGCCTACGAACTTTGTAAGGGGCTTAATGGAACCGGGCTTAGCAAGAACCTGACCTCTTTCGATCTCGTTCTTCTGAACGCCTCTGAGCAAGCAACCGATGTTGTCGCCGGCTTCAGCGTAATCAAGAAGCTTACGGAACATTTCGATACCGGTGATAACGGTGGTTCTGGACTCGTCCTGAAGACCAACGATTTCAACGTTATCGGACATCTTAACAACGCCTCTCTCAACTCTACCGGTAGCAACTGTACCACGGCCGGTGATGGAGAATACGTCCTCTACGGGCATAAGGAAGGGCATGTCAGCCTTTCTGTCGGGAGTAGGAATATAAGAGTCAACAGCGTCCATAAGTTCCAAAACGGAAGCGTAAACGGGGTCGCTGGAATCCTTGCTTTCGCTAAGGAGAGCTTCTCTTGCAGAACCCTTGATGATCGGAATGTCGTCACCGGGGAAGTCGTACTCAGAAAGAAGTTCTCTGATTTCCATTTCAACGATCTCGAGGAGTTCGGGGTCGTCAACGAGGTCGCACTTGTTCATATAAACAACCATTGCGGGAACGCCAACCTGACGAGCGAGAAGGATGTGTTCTCTGGTCTGCTGCA
>JAFXKQ010000172.1 GCA_017531625.1 Clostridia bacterium
AGTACGAAGCGCTGTATCGGCAAGACCCTTACGAGCACCACGAGAAGAAATAAAGTACTCAAGTACGTTAAGACCTTCACGGTAGTTAGCACGAATCGGAACTTCGATAACCTTACCTGCGGTGTTTGCGATAAGTCCGCGCATACCTGCAAGCTGACGAATCTGGCTCATAGAGCCACGGGCGCCTGAATCAGCCATCATAAAGATGGGGTTGAATTCATCAAGGTTGCCCTTAAGTGCATCGGCTACATCCTCGGTTGCCTTGTTCCAAATCTTAATAACAAGCTCGCTACGCTCCTCGTTACTGATAAGACCGCGCTTATACTTCTTGGATACGTTATCGATTTGCTTTTCAGCTTCAGCGATAATTTCCTTCTTAAGTTCAGGAATTACAGCATCAACAACGGCTACTGTTACAGCACCCTTTGTTGAGAACTTAAAGCCTGTTGCCTTAACGTTATCAAGAACAATAGCAGAACGGCTTGTGCCGTGCTTAGCAATACAACGGTCGATAATTTTACCGAGCTGCTTTTTGCCAACCTTGTTCTGATTAATATCGTCGCTGCTTTCAACAACGTTCTTTGAGGGGTCTTTAAGAGTAAAGCACCACTCAAGCTCGAACTCGTTGTCGGGATTGCTACGGTCAACGAAGCCCAAATCCTGCGGAATGGATTCATTGAAGGGCAAGAAACCAACAGTACACCAAACGAGAGCGCTCTTTCCTTCCTTCTGGAAGCGAACGCGAATGGGAGCGTGAAGACCGATAACACCATCGTTATAAGCCATCAATGCCTCGTTCTTATCACGGAACACCTTGTTTGCGCCCGGTTCGTCAGTCTTAACGAGTGTAAGATAGTAAGAACCGAGAACCATATCCTGCGTAGGAACTGCAACCGGCTTACCGTCGGAAGGCTTAAGCAGGTTGTTAGCAGCCAGCATTAAGAAGCGGGCTTCAGCCTGTGCCTCGGCGGAAAGCGGTACGTGAACAGCCATCTGGTCGCCGTCGAAGTCGGCGTTATAAGCTGTACATACAAGCGGATGAAGCTTTAATGCCTTACCCTCAACGAGTACGGGCTCAAACGCCTGAATACCAAGTCTGTGAAGTGTAGGAGCACGGTTGAGGAGTACCGGATGCTCTTTAATAACAATTTCAAGTGCATCCCAAACCTCAATGGAGGCTCTATCAACCATCTTACGTGCTGACTTAATATTTACAGCCTTCTTATCCTCAACAAGGCGCTTCATAACGAAGGGCTTGAAGAGTTCGAGTGCCATCTCCTTAGGAAGACCGCACTGATACATTTTAAGTTCAGGACCAACAACGATAACCGAACGACCTGAATAGTCAACACGCTTACCGAGAAGGTTCTGACGGAAACGACCCTGCTTACCCTTAAGCATATCAGAAAGTGACTTAAGCGCACGGTTGTTAGGACCTGTAACAGGCTTGCCGCGACGGCCGTTGTCAATAAGAGCGTCAACAGCTTCCTGAAGCATTCTCTTTTCGTTGCGAACGATAATGTCAGGTGCGTGTAATTCCAAAAGTCTCTTAAGACGGTTGTTACGATTAATAACACGTCTGTAAAGGTCGTTAAGGTCGCTTGTTGCAAAGCGTCCGCCATCGAGCTGTACCATAGGACGAAGATCAGGCGGAATTACAGGAATAACATCCATAATCATCCATTCAGGACGGTTGCCCGACTGCTTGAATGCTTCTAAAACTTCCAAACGCTTTAAGATGCGAGCGCGTTTTTGACCGTTTGCATCTTCAAGTTCTGCGCGAAGTTCAGCACAGGATTTTTCAAGGTCGATTTCGCAAAGAAGTTCCTTAATAGCTTCAGCACCCATGCCTGCGCGGAAGTCATTTTCATACTTTTCGCGTGCGTCGGCATACTGCTTTTCGTTAAGGAGTTGTTTCTTTTCAAGTGGGGTTGTGCCGGGGTCAAGAACAATGTACTTTGAGAAATAAAGTACCTGTTCAAGATCCTTCTGACCGATATCCAAAACAGCGCCCATACGAGAAGGGATTGTCTTGAAATACCAAATGTGTGAAACGGGGGCAGCGAGCTCTATAGAGCCCATACGCTCACGGCGCACCTTTGCCTTGGTTACTTCAACGCCGCAGCGTTCGCAAACCTTACCCTTATAACGAATACGCTTGTACTTACCGCAATGACATTCCCAGTCCTTTTGTGGTCCAAAAATGCGTTCGCAGAAAAGACCGCCCTGTTCAGGCTTCAAGGTACGGTAGTTAATGGTTTCAGGTTTGGTAACCTCACCGTATGACCAACTTCTGATTTGTTCGGGAGACGCAAGTCCTATTTTGATGGATTCAAATTCAATATTTGCCATTATTTTGCCCCTCCTTAAATTTCGTCAGATTCATCGTTAGAATCTGTAATAGCATCGCCGTTTTCGTCTTCAAGGCCAAAACCGGCATCATCTAAATCTTCGGCAACATACTTTTCTTCAAATTCGAAGGTTTCGGGAAGTGCCGGTGTGCCGAGACCGATATCGTCATCCTCTTCAAAGGTCTGCTTCAAATCGATTTCGTCATCATTTTCATCAAGAACCTTAATATCAAGACCGAGTGACTGAAGTTCCTTAATAAGAACGCGGAACGATTCAGGAACACCGGGCTTCGGAATATTCTGACCCTTAACAATTGATTCATAGGTCTTAACACGGCCAACAACATCGTCAGACTTAACTGTTAAGATTTCCTGAAGTGTATAAGCTGCGCCATACTCTTCAAGTGCCCAAACTTCCATTTCACCGAAACGCTGACCACCGAACTGAGCTTTACCGCCGAGAGGCTGCTGAGTAACAAGTGGGTACGGACCGGTTGAACGGGCGTGAATCTTATCATCAACGAGGTGATGGAGTCTCCATCAAATCTAAGATTTAAAATCTCACCGCTTCTTGGCATAACTTCTACTTTATCATTTAGTCCAAATCGCTCAAATCCAGTAAAAAACGAAGCTGCCATTCCAGTGCCGCAGGCATTTG
>JAFXKQ010000018.1 GCA_017531625.1 Clostridia bacterium
AACTTTATTTACCAACTCACTCCCTCTGTGGGAGAGCTGGAAGTGGACGGAGTTTTCGGAAAACGCACCCTCGCCTCCGTCAAAGAATTTCAACGGCTCCAAGGGCTCGAAACAGACGGCATCGTCGGTCCCATTACCTGGGTTGCCCTTAACGAGCAGGCGCTGGAAACAGAAAAACAGTTGCCCTCCAAGGGATAAAACAAAAGGGCTGTTTAAAGCTTTTCAGCTTAAACAGTCCCCTTATCCTTCTCTTTATTCTGTTCTTCACTACCCTTTTTGTTTCTGTCAACGCCTTCCAACAAAAGCGCCAAAAAGGGCTCATTGGGTTCAATCCTGAGAGCGTAACGTTTTTCGCCCTTTTTACAAATGATGTAAGCCTCCATCAAAGGCGAAAGGTTTTGATTGTACGAAATCTTTTTCGGCTTGTTTTCAAGCTTCTTGTACTCCGCCGCCGTACAAACCTTTTCCACGGCAGAAAGCTCAATTTCCATCACGGTTGCGCCCTTTTCCCCCACCTTGCGCCGCACGGCAAAGCCGTCCTCGGAAAGGACGTACACAAACTCCGTAAAGGTGTAGCGGTAAAGGACAAGAACCCCGATAAAAACAAAAACAGAGGCAATCAAAACAAAAATTTTTGTGTAAGCGGGATTGTAAAGGGTCCCAAGGTAGGAAACCAAAGCAAGCAAAACCGTTGACACAACTACAAACACCGACTGTTTTGCGCTGATAATTGGCTTGCAAAGCTTCATAAAAAGAACTTCCTTTCTTTCACAGCGAAGCATAATCCGCCGAGCGGAGAACTATAATTAACCATAAACGAGGAGATTGCATTATGAATCTGGATAAAAACTCTGTAAACAAAATCAAATCCATGAGCGACTCGGAGCTTAAACGGCTCATCAACGAAATTTCCCTTTCCATCGGAGCAGACAGGAAGAAAACAGCATCCCTCACGGGCGACATGTCAAAGCTGAGAAACAGCCTTAACAGCCTGAGTCCATCGGACATTGAACGCTTTATCTCTTTTATCGGCAAGGATAAAGCAGAAGAAATAATAAAAAAGATCAACGGGAGGTGAAAAGACTTGGACGGAGACATGAGCGCAAGGATAAAAGCTGTCCTTGACGACCCCGAAACCTTTGGAAAAATCATCGCCGCCGTAAACGCCTTTTCCTCGGCAAACCGTTCCGCACCGCAGGAAGAAGAAAAATCGTCGGAGGCATCAAACGCAGTCCTCGGAAACCCCGTAGAGGTGTCCGAAACGCCTGTACAGCCTGCCCTTTCTTTCAGAGGAGGAGACTCATTTTTCTCTCACTCCTCGGGCGGTGACAACCGCCTTGCCTTGCTCCTTGCTCTCAAACCCTTTTTGAGCAGAGAACGTCAAAGGAAAATAGATTCCGTAACAAAAGCGTTCACCGTAGCCTCGGTAATCAAAAACGCAAAAAATCTTTAATTTGGAGGAACTGAATTGTACAGCAGAAGCTTTGGTGGAATTGAATCTGACGGTCAGCTCCACCAAGAAGAAAACCTTAACCGCACAGCGTCAGAGTACCGTGAATTCTCCGGGGAATCCCAATCCCCTCAAAGAGAGGTAGCGCCCCCGCAAGAAGAAAAAGCGGTAGAGGCAGGAGGCTTCTTCAAAAAAGGAGGCGGGCTGTTTTCCAAAATCAACGCCGAAGACCTGATTCTCTTGGGAATCGCCTTGCTCATCCTTTTAGACGGGAATCCGGACAACGACCTTTTACTTATTGCTCTAGCATTCATCTTTTTCTTTTAACAAGCCCTTGTCTTTATCCTTACAGTAAAGGAAATCAATGTACTCAGCCGCCGCTTTACGTCTGCCGGCGCTGAGTGCCTCAAAACGTTGCCAAAGGGCCAAGTTTTCGGGCTCCGCGACTTCGGGCTCTGTTTCAAGCCCCGCCGCAAAATAAAGATCCGAAACTTCTATTCCGTTTTCGCTGCGCTCCCCTATCTTACCGATGAGCTTGGGGCGCGGCGAATTTTCTTGCTCTCCCTTTGCAAGCTTAAGCATCTGAATGTAGCTTATTCCGCAATCAGCCGCAAATTTACGCCAACTGCGCTCACCCTTAGCCTTTTCCAAAAGGACAGCAAAGACTTTTTTGTTAAACTTACCTCGGCTCATAATTACCCTCTGTTGCTGTAATAGGTTAGTGCCGCACCGATCGCCGTAGCGTATTCCCCTCTGGTCGGCAAGCAGAAATTAACGTCAAAGGAACCCGAAAGCTTTTTAAAAATCCGTTCCGCCTGCAAGAGCGTGGAAAGCCTTCCCGTAAGAACAATGTTTTCCACCTTTCTGTGACGTGCGGCAAAAATGGCAAGCATTGCCACGGTTTCAAAAATCATGTTAATGATCCCCAGAGCAACGTCCCCCTTGGCAGTAAGGTCGTTGACCTTGCCGAAGTTTGATGCCGTAAGGTCTGAGTTAAGAGAATCAATGCTCTTGCTGGTCATTTCGTTAACCGCAAGGTCAATGCGGGAAAGAGAGCCCTCTTCCGCAAGGAGCTCGATTTGATTCACGTCCTCCATCGAAAGCAAGAGCTTGGAAAGCCCGATGAGAGTGCCGCCGCCAACGCCCGAACCGCCAAGGTAAAGGGTTTCGCCCTTTTCGTTGGCATAAACCAGGGCACTGCCCGTGCCCATGCTGGCTACGATCATTTCCTTTAAGCCGGAGAGGTGTTGACCGCCTCTGCCGATTGCGACAAATTCCGTAACGTGTTCGGTAGGCAAATCGTAAACCGCCTCCGAAACGTAGGACGAGCCTACTCCCGTAATCATCAATCTTTCGATGTCGGAAAGGCTGATTTTATTTACGGCTGTAAATTTGCCAAAGGCACCGTAAAGGGATGCCACAGGGTCGTTTGCTTTAACCATCAACGGCTCTGCGAGAACGATTCCGTCCTTAACCCCAACGATTTTTGTGGTGCTTCCGCCCACATCTATCCCAAGTATTATTCCCATAAATCAAAATTCCTTTCGCAACATCTGCCCAAAACTTTGTAATTGTATTTTACACTTAAACGCCGGTTTTGTCAACGGAATTCATTCTGCGTTTCGGGGTAATTCGCACCGGAGATCGTTCCGATTTTTCAAAGCTGATTTTTGTTCGCCTCTGAGGGGGTTGGAAACCCGTTTTTTTGATGCATTTTTCAAAAAAGCCTTTGCAAAAGGCTTAATTTGTGATAGAATGAGAAAGATAAGGGTAAAAAGGGCGTAAGGCCTAGTTTTTGCTCGTTTTTTGTGGGAGGACGGCTCTGTGGAGTTTAACGCATCGGTAAAAAATGCGCTTACGGAAGAAATAAAAAAGGGCATCATCTCCCACGCTTACATCGTGGAGGGAATCCACGGTGTAGGGAAAAAGCATTTTGCCCGGGAAATGGCAAAAGTCATTCTCTGTGAGAGGGAAAACAAACCTTGCGGTTCCTGTGGTTCTTGCGAAAAAGTTTTGAACAGTTCGCATCCCGATTTGCACTTTTACTCTTGCGAGGGCAGTTCTTTTAAGGTTGCCCAGGTCAGAGAAATCAGAAAAAGTGTTTCGATGCCGCCAAACGACGGAGAGTACGGAGTTTTCGTCCTTGACGGAGCGCACAATATGACGGTAGCGGCGCAGAATGCGCTTTTAAAGGTTTTTGAAGAACCGCCAAAGGGCACCGTTTTCTTTATTCTTACCGAGAAAAGAGAAGCGCTGTTGCCCACGGTTGTTTCCAGAGGACGCATCATCAGCCTCTCTCCCGTGAGCGACGGAGAAATACGTGCCTTTTTGAAAGAACGCTTCCCCAAGAAAAGCGAGGAGGAAACGGAAGCGGCTGTCAGGCTTGCTTGCGGTTCTGCGGGAAAAGGCGAGGAGTTTTTTGAAAAGCAGAACAAAACGGCAATCGACTCTGCCTTAAAGCTGGCAGAGGGGATTTACGCAGGAGCAGGGCGTTACAAGCTTTACACTACGGTTTTGTCTTACACAAAGAAGCGAGAGGATTTTTTACGGCTTCTCCCGTTTTTGGAGGAAGCGGCACACGACGTGGCGGTTTACAAACGTTTCGGAAAAGAGGGAACGATTCTCCCCTTGGACAAACTCAAAACCTACGGTCAACGGATCGGGCGAAAAGCCTCGGCAGAGCTTCTTGACGCAATCATCGCCACAGACATTGCATTAAAATCCAACGCAAACCTCAACGCTTCACTCACAGAGCTTTGCGGTAAAATAACAGAGATTCTCGGCTGAATCCGGCCGTTACATAAAGATTGAAAGGGTCACTTACAATGAGCGAAGATAAAAAAAACGCTGCCCCCGCACAGGGCGGAACAAGCGGAACAAACAATTCGGAAAAGCACGCAGGAGGCGCACCCCATCACAAGCGTTACGGGGACAAACGCAAGCACTACGGCAACAATAAACACTACGGAAACGGCAAAGGCCACGGCGGTCACGGAGAACACAGGAACGAAAGAGGGGAGCATAAGGAAACCAAACCTGCTTCCGATTCTGTGGCTTCTCATGAAAAGAATGAGAACAGCAAGGTAAATAAAATCAACCGTCCCGGGGACAAAAAGCCTTACAAGCCCCACGGCGGAAAAAACATTTACCACGGCCACCACAAGGGTAAGCCCCACCACGGCAAGCCTCATCCTAAGACTGAACGTGCAGAAACCGAGACGGAGGAGGAAACCTTAACTTCCACCGAGTCTTCCGTTGCGGAAGCTCCGGACCACGGCGAACGTTCCTTCCCCTTTGATGAGGGGCAGAGCTTTGAGCCCCAAACCGAGGCGGCGCCCGAAGCGGAGGCAAAGCAAGAGGTTGAAGAACCCGCCCTCCCGCCGGAACCCCGTAAAGAAGTCGAAATCGTCGGCATCCGTTTTAAGGCGGCAAGTAAAATTTATTATTTCGCACCCGAGGGCATCAGCTTTGCCCAGAACGAAGGTGCAATCGTTGAAACCGCAAGAGGACAGGAGTACGGCTTTGTTGCCATCGAAAACCGAATGGTGGACGAGTCGGAGATTTTCCAACCCCTCAAAAGCGTCATTCGCAAGGCTACTCCCGAAGACACGGAAAAGCATGCCAGAAACAAACAGCAGGAAGCCCGTGCGGCTGAGGTATGGGCAGAGCTTGTGGAAAAGCACAAGCTTGTAATGAACCTCACCGACGTTGAGTACACCTTTGACAACTCCAAGCTCATTTTCTATTTTACGGCAGACGGTCGAATCGACTTCCGCGAACTGGTTAAGGACTTGGCCTCTGTTTTCAGAACAAGAATCGAACTCAGACAGATCGGAGTCCGTGACGAGGCAAAACTTGTAGGCGGTCTTGGAATTTGCGGAATGCCTTTCTGTTGCAACCGATTCCTTTCTGACTTTGCCCAGGTTTCCATCAAGATGGCGAAGGAACAAAACCTTTCCCTCTCGTCCTCAAAAATTTCCGGCAACTGCGGAAGACTCATGTGCTGTCTGAGATACGAGCAGGAGGTCTACGAAAGAGAGTACGCAACCTTCCCCAAGGTTGACTCCATTGTGCAGACCCCCGCAGGCAACGGAGTGATTACGGAAAGTAACTTCCTCAACGGCAGAATAAAAGTCCGCATGGACGGAGACGGAGCGGCAACTTATAAGTACTTCACCCAAAAAGAAATTAAAGTCATCGGCAGAGCAAAGAGCTCCCGTGACGAAATAGACAAGGAGCTCAAAAAGCTCGAAGACTGATTTTCAAGGAGATTAAAGCGCCTGTCCTGCGAATCCCACCCTTTGCGAGTTGTTTTTGAGGACAGACGCTTTCTTTTATCAAAATGATCTTTTCTTCTCTGATTTTTGTTTTTGCATTTTTAGTTACAACCTTACTTTTGTACTACATAGCACCCAAACGGTTCAGAAACCTTGTCCTCTTTGTGATGAGCCTTATCTTCTACGGCTGGGTCGAGCCTGCGCTGATTCTGGTAATGCTCAGCTCCGTAGGTATCGCATTCGGTCTGGGATTCCCCATCGCCAAGTACAGAGAAACGAACAAACGCAAGGCCAAGGCCTTCCTTGCCGTTTCGCTGATTTTGAACCTTGCGTGGTTACTTTTCTTTAAATACTTCAACTTCTTTATCGAAAACCTGAGGCTCATTCCCTTCCTCAGCGAGCTCAAAACCCTCACGCAGTACAGCTTGCCCATTTCTTCAACCCCCTTCAAGTTTCTTCTCCCCGTGGGAATTTCCTTCTACACTTTCCAGATTATGTCCTATTCCATCGACCTTTACAGAGGACACACTCAGGTACAGAAAAGCTTTGTTTCCTTCGGTGCGTACGTAACTCTGTTCCCCCAACTCGTGGCAGGGCCCATCGTAAGATACAGGGACATTGACGACATGTTAATTGAGCGCCACGAAAACATTGAAGATTTTGCGGCGGGAATAAGACGTTTTTGTTCCGGATTGGCTAAAAAAATCATCCTCGCAGATGCGGCAGGCGCACTTGTGAGCTACTTTGATGCCAGCCTCGCCTACGAGGTTACAACCCTTGGTTCGTGGCTTACGGTTGTCTTTTACACCTTCCAGATCTACTTTGATTTTTCCGCCTACTCAGACATGGCAATCGGACTGGGAAAGCTGTTTGGCTTCCATTTCCTCGAAAACTTTAATTACCCTTACATGTCTAAAAGCATTACGGAATTCTGGCGCCGTTGGCACATGTCACTTTCAAGCTGGTTCAGAGAGTACCTCTACATCCCCTTGGGCGGAAACAGAAAAGGCAAGCTCGCCCAGTACCGCAACCTCGCAATTGTCTGGCTTGCAACGGGGTTCTGGCACGGCGCATCATGGAACTTCATCCTCTGGGGCGTTTACTTCCTCATTCTCCTGGTGGTTGAAAAAGCGTTTCTGCTCAAACTCCTGGAGAAAGCACCGAGTATTCTAAGCCGCCTTTACGCCCTTTTCTTCATTGCGATAGGTTGGCTCATCTTTTACTACACAGACACGGCAGAGGGTCTGCGTTGCCTCACGGGACTGTTTGGCGCGGGAAAGTTTACAACCCCGCAAATCAGCTATGCGGCAATTCACGCGGTTCCCTTGATCGTTGTGTTAACCGTGGGCTCCACGCAGTTTCCCAAAAAACTCTGGAACGGGTTTTACGAAAAAACTGCGGCAGGCAAATACGTAAGCGTCCTCGCTTCGCTTCTGGCGCTCGTGGCATCCATGGCGTACATGGTAGCCTCCTCTTACAGCCCCTTCCTCTACTTTAACTTCTGAACAAAGAAAGCGACCTGTTATGAAAACTAAGCGCATTTGCGACATTCTTACAATTGTTCTGTTTCTTGCCGTAATCTTCGGATTCCTTGCAGGATTCTTAATAAAAGAAGACGTGAAACACAACGGTTTTGAAACGAAAGAGTTACAAACCTTTCCTTCTCCCGTAACCGCAGACAGCATTCTCCACGGAGTGTTTGCGGAAGCCATTGACGAGTACTTCTGCGACCAGTTCCCCATGAGGAAAAGCTTTTTGAGCCTTAAAGCGAACCTGGAGCTCGCCCTCGGAAAAGGTGAAAACGGAGGCATAATAAAAGGCGAAAACGGCGTTCTTGCGGTGAAAAACTTCAGAGACGTAAACACGGGCGAGTACCACGACTTTTATTCTGCGGAACACGTGAAAAGTGCTGTGCAAAACCTCAATTCCGTTGAGGAACGCCTCTCCTCCCTCGGAGTGGACTTTACAGCAGTTTTACCGCCCAGAACCATTGACGTGGCAGCCTCCGCCCTGGATTACCCCAGAGCAGTTTCCGACTCTCTTAACGAGCTGATAAACGAAACTGCGGGCGACTTTTATCTTCCCCTTACAGAGATGTTTCAGACCCGTTACGATGCAGGCGAGTACGTTTATTACCGCACCGACCATCATTGGACGGCTCTCGGCGCTTATTACGCCTACGCAGAGATAATGAAAAGCTTTGGCGAAGAAGCGTACCCCCTTGATTATTTTACCTTTGAAACAGCAAGCGACTCCTTCTTCGGAACAACGTGGAGAAACAGCGCCTTTTATTCAACAAAGCCCGACTCCTTAGCGTTTGCAAGATTTTCAGGCGACGAGGATTACCGCATCGAGATTTACAACATGGCGGGTAAAGTTTCTGAGGAGCACAAGGGTTTTTATGACCGTTCTTATTTAGAAGGATTAGACAAGTACTCCTCTTACCTCTACGGCAAACAGGTTTATTTTAAGATAAGCAAGGAAGCAGAACCGAAAACAGAAAGAGAAACCCTCCTTGTGTTTAAGGACTCCTTCGCCCACTGTCTGCTCCCTTATTTGTCGCTTCATTACGACATCGTGGTTTACGACCTCGATGCAGACTCCAAAGGCGTCTTCTCGCCCCTCGACATTAGCGGAAACGCCGAATCCCTCGGAGTGGACAAGGTGCTTTTGGTTTACAACCTGGAAAACGTCATCAGCACCAACAGACTTTTGAAAGTAAGATGATTACAGAAATCCAAAAACTCCTTTTTGAGAAGCAAGAGCTTGCGTACCGTGAATTCAGCTCAAAGCTTATGCCCACCGTTCCCAAGGAAACTGTCATCGGCGTGCGTACTCCCATCCTTAGGAAGTTGGCTAAGGAGCTGTACGGGACGGAAGCAGGGACGGCTTTTCTTCAAGAACTCCCTCACAGGTACTTTGAAGAAAACAGCCTTCACGGTTTTATGTTGGAGCAAATCAAAGATTTTGACGAAGCCCTCGTGCGGGTAGAAGAATTTCTTCCCTTTGTTGATAACTGGTCAACCTGTGATTCCTTTACGCCAAAATGCTTCAAACAAAACCCGGAAAAACTCCACTCCAAAGCCTTGGAATGGCTTGGGAGCGACAAAGTGTACACGGTACGCTACGGCATAAAAATTTTGATGAACTTCTTTTTGGAAAAGAACTTCAAACCCGAGGTTTTGGAGCAAGTGGCAAGCGTCACCCCCACGGATTACTACGTCAGCATGATGATAGCCTGGTTCTTCGCCACCGCCCTTGCGAAACAGCACGATGCAACGCTACCCTTTCTGGAAAACAGAAGGTTGGACAGCAAAACCCACCGCAGAGCGATTCAAAAAGCCGTGGAAAGCCTGAGAATCACAAAGACACAAAAGGATTACCTAAAAACCTTGAAATAAGTAAAATAAGTAAAAAAAGATGCGAATTATCGCATCTTTTTGTTTTCTTTTTTTCATGCCCTTTTTTGCTTTTGAACAGCTTCCGCTTCGTAATCGGAGCCTAAAAGCCTAAAAGCCCTCGGCATTGAATTACAAACCGATTACCGCCTTGTTTTTAAGTCGTAGGTTGTCCGCAATCATGGCAATAAATTCGCTGTTCGTGGGTTTCCCTCTGGAGTTCTGCACCGTGTAACCGAAAAACGAGTTCAAAACCTCCACGTCGCCTCTGTCCCACGCCACTTCGATTGCGTGACGTATGGCTCTCTCCACCCTCGAAGACGTTGTTCCGTACTGCTTTGCCACGTCCGGATAAAGCGCATTCGTAACCGAATTTATCATCGACGGCTCGTTTATTACCATCATGATTGCACTCCGAAAGTACGGATAACCCTTTATGTGTGCA
>JAFXKQ010000173.1 GCA_017531625.1 Clostridia bacterium
CCGTTTTTACATGCTGAGACTATTGCGTTACGGAATGCTTCGACCACCTTTCGAAGCTCAATAATATTACGAATTCTCTTATTCACATCAATCTCCTATGACATAATTAATCTTAATTTATGACGAATTAGGTCATTTTGACGAATTTTCCGCATTGAAAAACTATGTATTTTTATGTGCGTTTTGTACACCTTTCGGCGAACTAAATAAGATTATATGAACATATTGTACTAAAAATTGGGGTCATTTTTTGGCTAGGATACGAAATACTCAACGGCGTTTTCCGGAAACAACGCTTTAAACTCTGAACAAAGCTGAGCAGCGAGGGTTTTATTATGGGCCAAAACGAGGGTAGGTTTATTAATCTTTGCGATGATGTTAGCCATGGTAAAGGTTTTACCGGAACCGGTAACACCCATGATGGTTGAATCACGGTCACCTCTGTCTAAGGCATCACAAATCTCTGAGATCGCTTGTGGCTGGTCACCCGTAGGTTTATACTCGGAAACAAGCTTAAAATGCTCCATAACACACCCTCCTTTTGCAATAATTGATTTAATTGATAAAAAACGAGCCGTCAAATGTAAGTTTTCTACCGAACATTTTATTATAACACAAAAAACTTTAAAATAAAAGAGGTATACACAAAGATTTATCAGCAAAGCATACATTTTTTCACTTTGCGCCTCAAAAATGTATTTTTCTTCAAAAAGCAAAAAAGGGCTGTAAAGAAACTCAAGACGAGCTTCTTTACAGCCTTCGGTAAGCAAAAAATTATTTATAAAACAAGAGACGGTGCGCTGTATACTCTTCCCGCGAGTTCCTGGTTTAACATATAAAGGCTCTTGGGGTCAGAACCAAACAGCTCCATTTTTGAAATCAAATCGTTAGCATTTGTTTCTTCCTCACCCTGTTCCTTAACAAACCAGTCAAGGAATTGCATTGTTCTGAAATCTCTGACATCATATGCGGCACCGTAGATGTCGTTGATAAGAGAAGTAACGTACTTTTCGTGTTCAAGACCTGCAAGCAAAACATCCATGTGAGAGTTAAAAACCTTATCAGGCTTAGCCACAGCCTCAAGAGTAACGGTCACATTCTCGTTTTGCAAATAGGTATAGAACAGCATTGCGTGGTCACGTTCTTCCTGTGCTTGAATCATGTACCAATTGGCAAAACCGTCGAGACCGGCAGCTTTAAAGTAATTGGAAAAATCGAGATACAAGTACGCAGAATACAACTCCTTGTTAATTTGCGCATTGAGCAATTCGTGAACCTTTTTATCCATAAATAAGTCCTCCTTTTATTTTAAAATCAATCTTTGTTTTACTAATAGAGCTAACTAAAACCAAACGACTGACAGACATCGTTCAGCGTAAACCAAAAATGCAAAAAGCGGATTGATTCACCAACCAACCCGCCTTTAAACACAATTTAGTTTTTAGCCTTTACTTCAATGCCGGCACCGAAGGGATAAACCACCTTACCGAGATCAAAGGCACCGTCGTCTTCAAGTTGAGGAATCTCAATGGGGAGCTTACCGTTGCAGGAAGCACCGCCGAGAATAACCTCAAATGCTGCAGGAATGTTTACACCGTAAGCAACCTGTGAGTTTACGTTTTCTACTAACTCTTTGGAAACGCCCTTAGCACAATAGCAAACGAGGAGCGCATCAGCTTCATTGTAAAGAGAAGCATCATAAGGCATATATGTACTGAGCACGATGAGCTTGATTCCCTCAGCCTTAGCATACTTGTACGCAGATTTGGGGAAAGAAACATACCAATTTCTTGCTGACATATTAGACTCTGTTTCTGTAAGGAGAATGACGTAATCAGCCGCCTTCATCTTCTCCATAGCGTCAGCAGTAATCTCGTTTTTATCATTGTAAATGTAGCTGTCAAAGATAACGTTCTGAGGCAACTTACCCTCAAGCTGTAATCTCTTCACAGCGAGCTTAAGACCGTTCACCTTATTTGCGTATGTCGCAAGCAAAAGAACGGTTTCTCCGGGCTTAACGTCAAGAGGAAGAAGTCCGTCTGCATTGTTTAGCACTGTAACACCCTCAGCAGCGATAAGACGCTCTGCTGCTCTGTGTTCTTCGGAACCTACAACCTTTAATGCGTTATCAAGCTTTTGCTCATAAGTTGTTTCTTCTGCGTCAAAAAGACCAAGCTTATTCTTGACCTTAAGAATACGGAGAACTGCGTCATTAATGCGCTCTTCCGTAATTCTGCCGTCTTTAACAGCGTTTTCAATGTTTGCAATAACAGATTCGAGTTTTGCTTCGTCAGCAAGCGAACGAATCGAAGTAATCATAAGCAACAAGTCAACGCCTGCATTTATAGCCATGATGTTAGCTTCGTGCATACCAAAATGACTGGAAATTGCCTGCATCTGCATGGAGTCAGTAGTAATAACGCCTTCAAAACCAAGCTCTCCTCTGAGAATGTCGGTAAGGAAAGTCTTTGAAAGCGTAGCAGGAAGATAAATGGGCTCGCCTGTCTGCTTAGAAATAACCTGGGTGGTTTCTATGTTAGGATACTGAATGTGAGCGGTCATAATGAGCTCACAACCGTTTTCAACAGCAGCCTTAAAGGGAACAAGCTCAAACTTTTTAATGTCTTCATACGTTGAATTAACGCAAGGAAGCCCGATATGAGAGTCAACATTAGTGTCACCGTGACCGGGAAAATGCTTGGGAGCAGTAGCAACGTTTGCATCCTGGTATCCCTTAATCATCTGAGCTCCGAATTCTGCGGCAAGCTCAGGATCAGAGGAGAAGGAGCGCAGGTTGATAACCGGATTGTTAGGGTTATTATTAACATCAAGAGTAGGAGCGCAGTTGTAGTTGATGCCCACAGCCGTAAGCTCTTCACCGGTGATTTTTCCTGCTGTATAAGCGTTGTTTGCGTCACGGGTAGCGGCGATAGCCATATTACCGGGCAACGAACAACCGTGGCTCATTCTGATAACACGTCCGCCTTCCTGGTCTACACCGATAAGCATAGGGATACCGTTGGACACAGAAGCTTGAAAATCACTTGTAAGCTTTGTGATCTGCTCTATGTTTTCAAAATTTTCAGCAAACAGGATAACATTACCAAGATTGTACTTGGAAATAAGTCCTTTAACCTCGTCTGAAAGTACGTAAACATCAGAGGGTTTATTTCCTGTATCGCCCCACTTCCTGAAATCAAACATAAGCATCTGTCCGATTTTTTCACGTAAAGTGAGTTTTGATAAAATGTCATTCATTTTATTTTCCTCCAAAAAATTATTCTCCTCGCTGCCGATGATTGTTTCTTCAACCACAGATTCCAAACGACTGCTATCATCGGCGGAACTCTCTTCATCGGTACCACCGCAGGCGGTC
>JAFXKQ010000174.1 GCA_017531625.1 Clostridia bacterium
ACGGCGTCTACACTTGGGCTAACGGCGACGTTTATGAGGGTAACTACGTGAACGACGTAAGAAACGGAAAAGGCGTCCTCACTCTGGCAAGCGGCGAGAAATACGACGGCCACTTTGCCAACGATTTAAAGCACGGAAACGGCACCCTAAATTTTGAAAACGGAGAGGTTTACAGCGGCGGATTTGTCAACGGTAAGCTTGATACAAGACTTACTGACGAAAACGGCAAGTTTATTCTCAACTCCGACGGTTCTTACGCCCACGGAGCCATGGCTGTTTACACCTTCTCAACCGGCAGGATTTACACGGGCTTTTTTGAGGAAGGTAAAATCGTAGCCGCCGAAGAATCAACCGAAGCAAGCGGAGAAAACAACTCCACAACCGCAGAAAACTAAAACTTTAACACAAAAACAAAGAACCGTACGGGATTTTATTACCACGTACGGTTCATTTTTTATCGCTTTGCTGTTTTAGCCGTCTAACTGCTGAGTTTTGCCCAGCCCGAAGACCTGCTATCTTTCCATGATGCTACCGCCGCGTTCAAGAGCAACCGCACCGGTACGGCAAATTTCAACGATGCCCAAAGGCTTCATCACCTCTGTAAACGCCTTGATTTTGGACGGCTCGCCTGTCACCTCAACGCAAATTGCATCCGTGGTGTAATCGATTATCTTAGCTCTGTAAATCTCTGCCGCCGCCATGATCTCATTACGGTTTTCGGGCGTGTTGCGAACTTTGATAAGCATAAGCTCCCTCTCAAGAGTGCTTTCTCCGTCGAGCAGCTTCACAACCTTTACGTTGTGCAGTTTTTTCAGCTGATTTATGAGCTGTTCACGAATGTAGTCGTCGCCGTTTATGGTTATGGTAATTCTGGAAAAGTCGGGGTCGTCCGTAACGCCAACCGTAAGAGAATCAATGTTAAAGCCTTTACGCATAAACATGCCGGAAACTCTCGCCAGAACGCCGTATTTATTCTCAACATAAACCGCAATTACGGAACGTTTCATTTATTTGTCCCCTTTTCCTTAGTAGTTATGATGTCGTCAATGCTCCCACCGGGAGGAAGCATGGGCAAAACGAACTCATCAACGTCAATCTTAGCCTCAATGAGAAACGGCGCATTTTCTTGCATCGCTCTCTCAAAAGCGGTCAAGAACTCTGTTTCCGTTTCAACCTTGCACGCAGAGAGCCCAAATCCCTCCGCTACTTTAACAAAATCTGTCTTTCGGTTGCTGAGTACCGTGTTTGAATAACGCTTGCCGTAGAAGAAATTTTGCCATTGTCTGACCATTCCCAAAGCGCCGTTGTTCAACAGAACGATGACGATGGGCAAGCCGTAAGTAACGGCAGTAGCAAGCTCGTTAAGGTTCATTCCGAAACTGCCGTCCCCCGTAATCAACACAGTACGTGCGCCACTCCCGATCTGTGCGCCGATTGCGGCTCCCAGGCCGTACCCCATGGTACCCAAGCCGCCGCTTGAAGCAAAACGTCTGGGTTGTTCAAAATCCACGTACTGAGCTGTCCACATCTGATGCTGACCCACGTCCGTGGCAATTACGGTATCCTTGCCCTTAATGCGGTTCACCGTGTCAAAGATGCGCTTGGGGGTGAGAGGGGATTTATCGTTCCTGTCCAGCTCCTCCTCAATGCGGTCACCCTCAGCCTTCAACTCTTCAACAAGACTGCGCCACAGAGGTCTTTCCCTACTCTCACATCTGTCTAAAATCCGTGAGAAAGAGGAAACAATGTTTCCAACGAGAGCAACGTCGACCTTAACGTTTTTATTTATTTCTGAAATGTCCAAATCCAGCTGAATTATCTTTGTACCGCTGGCGTACTTCTTGCGGTTGCCCGTAGCACGGTCGCTGAACCGTACCCCGACGCCGATAATCAAATCCGCATGCTTCTGCGCCATTGAGGACGCAAATTTACCGTGCATCCCCTGCATTCCGAGGAATCTTCCGTAGGAATTGGGCATGGCGGAAAGCCCCATAAAGGAACAACCAACGTAAGCGTCAATTTTCTCTGCAAGAGCCTTTATGCTTTCGGTCATTCCCGCACCGGCTGCACCGCCGCCAATGTAAATGTAGGGACGCTCCGATGCGTTGATAAGCTCAACTGCACGGTCTACGTCAAGGTCCTTTGCTATCTCCTGTTCAAACGGCTTTACCGCTTCCTTTTTTTCAAAAACGCAGGATGCCTCCTGAACGTCCTTTGGAATGTCGATAAGCACGGGTCCGGGACGTCCCGATTTTGCAATCTGAAAGGCTTCACGAATGGTGTCAGCCAATTCGTTTACGTCGGTAACAAAGTAGTTATGCTTGGTTATGGGCATCGTAACGCCCGTAATGTTTATCTCCTGAAAAGCATCCTTGCCTACAAGAGAGGTGTCCACGTTGCCCGTAATGGCAACCATGGGGATGGAATCCATCATCGCCGTTGCAATTCCCGTAACAAGATTTGTAGCGCCGGGACCGGAGGTTGCAATGACGACGCCAACCTTACCCGTAACTCTGGAGTAGCCGTCTGCCGCATGGGATGCACCCTGCTCATGGGCGGTCAGGTAATGACGCAAACGACCTTCTGCCTTGTAAAGCTCATCATAAACGCTGAGCACAGCACTGCCGGGATAGCCGAACACGTCGGTTACCCCTTGCTCTATCAAGGTTTCGATTAAGATCTGCGAACCGGTCATTATCTTCTTTCCGTGTTCCATAAACTCCCCCCCAAAAAGCAAAAGCCCCATTTTAAAACTCTAAACCCTTGACCTAAAACCCATAACTGCCGACCTTAATCGCGTAATTTCGGTAAACCTCTCCGTCAAGATTTTTCCACTCAAACACAGTTCCGTCAAAGGTCATGTAGCTGTGCTCCGACCCATTTTTCGGAATGGAAACAGAACCGGGATTAAGGTACACAAAACCTTCGTGTTCCTCGCACGCAGGCACATGGGTGTGACCGTGAAGCAAAATCTCACCCTTTTTCAAGGACGGAAGTGACGAGGTGTTAAACCTGTGGCCGTGAGTGGCAAAAATCCTGCACTCTCCATCACAAATGTAAGCGTAATCAGCCATGATGTCAAATTCAAGCACCATCTGGTCAACCTCGGTATCACAGTTGCCTCTTACGCAAAGAACCTCGTCCTTAATGCCGTTAAGCATTTCAATTACTGCCTTTGGGCCGTACTCCTTAGGCAAATCATTGCGGGGCCCGTGGTAGAGCAAATCTCCGAGGAGCAACAAACGCTCCGCACCCTCCGCCTTGTAACGTTCCAAAAGCTTTTTACAATAAATTGCCGAACCGTGAATGTCCGACGCAATCATCCATTTCATAAAAAACCACCGTAGATAAAGTTCTTAATCCTCATTATAACAAAAAGGCAAAAAGAAATCAAGTATCATTGACCTTCAACGCAGTTAATCCCTTTTATCAGCCCTCAAAAAAGGCTCACATCTCTGTTCCGAGGTCAACAGCCAGTACTTTGAGGGTCGACGGTAGGCGTTACCGTGAACCTCTTCCTTTCTGTAAGACCTCAGCATGTCAAGGTCGAAGTCTGCATAATAAATCCCCTCATCCTCCCCCGCTTCGAGAATGAGCGTGTCCCGTCCGCCCGAACCGTCTACAGGGTAAACAACGCCGTCAAAGGCGGTAGAATGTCCGTTACAGTCGGGCTGTCCTGCGGGGTAATTGACTGTTGCGATGGCAATCATGTTTTCGTAGGCTCTGCCACGGAGTTGGGAAATGCGGTTGATCTCCATGGGGCAAGCGTTTGGTACAAGAACCAGTTCTGCGCCCTTGAGCATAAGAATCCTCGCACTTTCGGGAAACTCACGGTCATAACAGATCATTGCACCGACCTTAACCGTTCCCTTCGCCGTATCCAAATCGGCAACATAAAAATCATTGCCGGCAGTAAGTCTTTTTTCATCGCCGAAGTCACAGGTGTGAACCTTGGCGTAGCAAAAGAGCCGTTTCCCCCTGCGGTCAAAAAGGCACAGACTGTTTCGTGGGAGTGGTTCAAACTTTTCAAGAAAGCTTATCCCGATTGCCATGTCAAGCTCCCTCGCCAGAACGCCGAAAGCGTTTACAAATTCACCGTCGGACGGAACAGCCATTTCTTTAAGCAAACCGACATCTTCGGGAATGCAGTAACCGTTGCTCCACATTTCGGGGAACAACGCAATGTCTGCGCCGTTCTCTTTCGCCTTCTTGCAAAACTCAAAACCTTTTTTCAAATTGCCGTCGATGCTGCCCGTGGGCAAAATCTGAAGTAATGCTACCTTTAAAATGTTCAAAGGAATCCCGCCTTTCTCAATTTCAAAAAACGCTGTGCGAGTGCACAGCGTTAGATAAACCGCCTTAAATAACCTGATAAAAACCTCAAAGGAGACAAAATCCCCCTCTCGACAGCCAAACTACTGCCCTCTTATCTGTGCGTTGGGCACAAAAGCCTTGACTGCTTCAAGAAGCGACTGCATCTCATCGCCGGAGTAGGCAGAAAAGCTTCCGCCCACCAAATCCCCCGAATCAATAAAGCTCTGCAAGTAGTAACGCTTTGCGCCTTTAATAAACTGCGCCGCCTCCGAAAGGCTCTCCTCGCTGTGTAACTCCCTCGTAACCGTGGTTCTGAACTCGTAATCCACCGCACCCGACATTAAAAAGCGTACGCTTTCCTCAATGCGTGAAAAATCAAGCTCTTCAAGCCCTGCGGTCTCTGCGTAAAGAGTGGGAGAGTTCTTAATGTCCATCGCCACGTAATCAACCAAGCCCTCTGCAACCAAGGCCTTCAACGCTTCGGGATAATAACCGTTGGTGTCAAGCTTTACAGCGTAGCCATGGATTTAATGTGCCTGACGGTGTCCGCAATGCCTTTCTGCAACAAAGGCTCACCGCCCGTAATGCACACTCCGTCAAGGAGCCCCTTTCGCTTTTCCAAAAAAGCGAAAAGCTCCTCCTCGCTAATTCCCTCTGCCCTGTCGGGGTCGAGAACAAGGGATGCGTTATGGCAGAAAGGACAGCGGAAATTACAACCGCCGGTAAAAACAGTACAAGCCACCCTTTGCGGAAAATCAAGTAAGGTAAGCTTTTGAAGTCCTTTTATCTTAGTCATCTTAATCCGTCTCAGTCTACGATTTTGATTTCTTCGATAACGGGCTGATCGGAACGTGCAACTGTTCCGTTACCGTCAAGGACCCTCGTGTCGAAGCAAATAGCATCAACCACGTCCATCCCTTCGGTTACGTAGCCGAAAACGGCGTACTGACCGTCAAGGTACTTGGAATCCTTGTGCACGATGAAGAACTGACAGGAAGCGCCGTTGGGATCCATGGGTCTTGCCATGGAAAGAGCACCTCTTGTATGAGAGAGTGGGTTGTTTACGCCGTTTGCGAGAAATTCGCCCTTGATGCTCTCTTTAAGTCTGCCCGTGCCGTCACCGTTGGGCGAACCGCCCTGAATCATAAATCCGCTGATGATTCTGTGGAATGTCAGACCGTCATAAAAACCTTTTTTAATAAGGCTTACAAAATTCTCAACAGTGATGGGAGCATAAGTGGGATCGAGCTGAGCCTTCATAGTGCCGTAGCCCTTAACTTTGATTTCTATGTTGTACATAAAATTTCCTTTCAAAAAAACTACTTATTCTCAGAAACAACTCTGATTTCCTTGATGATAGGCTGGTTTTCAAGCAAAACAGTGCCGTTACCGTCTTCAACGGGGGTGTTGTCACAGATGGCGTCAACCACGTCCATTCCCTCTGTCACATAACCGAAAACTGCGTACTTACCGTCAAGAAACTCAGAATCCTCGTGCACGATGAAGAACTGGCAGGAAGCACCGTCATAAACTTCAGGTCTTGCCATGGAAAGCGCACCTCTTGTGTGGGAATTGGGATTTTCAACGCCGTTGGCAGAGAACTCGCCCTTGATTGTTTCACTCAGTCTGCCCGAAGTGTCGTAAGTGGGAGAACCGCCCTGAATCATAAAACCGCTGATGATTCTGTGGAAAGAAAGTCCGTTATAGAAGCCTCTGTTTACCAGCTTCAAAAAGTTTTCAACCGTCTTAGGCGCATAGGTAGAATCAAGCTCCGCCTTGATAACGCCGTAATTTTCAACCTCGATTTCAACATCGTACTTTTTACCCTTGGAGTCGCCGCAGGAACAAAGCGCAAATGAGCAAATTGCAAGGGTTAAAAGGATTGCGACAAATCTTTTAATCATCATTTTTCCTCCGAAAAAATAATTATTTGCACAACAAAGTTTACCACCCAAAACCGCTTTTGTCAATAGGAGCACCTCAAAGCACTGCCACCTCAGGGTTCTTTGCTTCTCAACCCTTTACCTGACCGTTTCACAAATTTGGGGCTCTGAACTTCCAATCCGAAGTCAATCAAGGGAACTGCGAAATCAATGGAACTGCGAATGGTACAGAGAATAATAAAATCCGCCTTGCTTTATCAGTTCCTCGTGGTTGCCCTGCTCAATGATAGAACCGTCTTTGACCACCAGAATAGTATCTGCGTTTTGGATGGTGGAAAGTCGATGGGCGATGATAAAGCAGGTCTTGTTTTCCATAAGTGCGCTCATCGCTTTTTGTATCTGTATCTCGGTGCGTGAGTCAACATTTGATGTTGCCTCGTCAAGAATGAGAATCGGAGCTTTTGAAAGAAAAGCTCTGGCAATGGTAATGAGCTGTTTTTGCCCCTTTGAAATGTTAACGCCGTCATCCGAAAGCACCGTGTTGTACCCCTCGGGCAAGCTCTTTATGTACGAGTCGATCCTTGCGGATTTCGCTGCTTCGTAAACCTCCTCGGGGCTTGCATCCTCTCTGCCGTATACGATGTTATCATAGATAGTTCCGCAAAAGAGCCACGTGTCCTGAAGCACCATGTTGAAAGCAAGGCGCAAATCCGTGCGTTTCAATTTTATTGACGGGATTCCGTCAATAAGTATTTCTCCGCTTTGATGGTCATAAAAACGCATAAGTAGATTTATGATGGTAGTTTTGCCTGCGCCCGTAGGGCCGACAATTGCCACGGTTTGTCCCTTTTCTGCGTTTACGGAAACGTTTTTCAACACCGTTTTGTCCTGAGTGTAGCCGAAAGTTACGTTGTTAAGACGGACGTCCCCCTCCACTTCTTTTAATTCTTGAGCATCAACGGCATCTGCCTTTTCGGGTTCTTCGTCAAGGATGGCAAACACACGCTCCGCCGCAGAGAAGGCTGACTGGATTTCGTGAAGTATGTTGGAAAACTCATTGATAGGACCGGCAAACTTCCTTGAATACTGCACGAACTGAGCTACACCGCCAAGGGTGATGAAAAAGACAGAAGTCGCAAGTACAGTCCCGTTTTGAGAAAACATGTACAAAATTCCGCCCATGGTCGCCACAAGTGCGAGTGAAACGTTGTTAATAAGGTTTATGGTCGGGAAAAGCAAAGCGCCGTTGTATTCCGCTTTATAAAAAGCGTCCATAGCCTCGTCGTTTATCTTATTAAAGCGTGAAGAAACGACCTCTTGTGTTCCGTAAGCGGAGATGGTGCGTGAGCCGGTAAGCATTTCCTCTGCAAAACCGTTAAGCTCGCCGTATTTTTTTGCCCGCTTACTGAAAAGGGGGCGAACCATCTTGGAACGGTAACGTGTAAACAGTATGGACACGGGAACGGTTAACGCAAAAATCAGAATCATTGGCTTTGAGATCTGCCACATAAAGATAAGCGAACCGACAACGGTGTAAATGCTTGTCATTACCTGTATAAGGTCGTGGGAAAGAGTGCTGTTGATGGTGTCAATGTCGTATGACAGATGGCTTATGATGTCTCCCGTTGCGTGGGTGTCAAAAAAACTTACGGGAAGCGAGGTCAGCTTCTCAAACACCTGTTTTCGCATCTTGTAAGTGATTCTTTGGCTTAACTGTATCATGATAACCGAAAGAACGTAGGAGAGCACCGCAGAAACAACATAACAAGCAAGCATAAAGGCAATGTTTCTCCAAACGGCAGAAAAATCCACTCCGCTTTCCAGCTCTATGGCATCGATGGCCGCACCGGAATACCTCGGGCCCAGGAGAGAGAGCTGGTTTGCACCGAGGGTAAGAAGTAAGGCGACAATAAAGAGAGGCCATTGCTGTAATACGTATTTACTTAACCTTAAAAAGACTCCCTTTTTGCTTTTGGGCTTTATGCTTTTATCAGTCAAGGAAGGCACCTCCCATCTGAGAATCGCTTATTTCTTTGTACTCGGCACAGCTCGCCATCAGCTCCTCGTGTTTGCCGCAACCGATGACAGCGCCGTCCTCTATAACCAGAATAAGGTCACAGTTTTTAACGGAGCTAACTCTTTGCGCCACCGTGATAACCGTAGAGTCGGGAATGTCCTTTGAAAGCGCGGAGCGCAAATTTGCATCGGTCTTGTAATCAAGTGCGGAGGAGGAGTCGTCAAGTATCAGAATTTCCGGCCGCCCCGCAATGGCACGGGAGATAAGCAAACGCTGACGCTGACCGCCCGAGAGGTTTGTTCCGCCCGTAGTTACACGGTGGGAATAACCGTCCGAAAAAGAGCTAATAAAATCGTGTGCTTGAGCAGTCTTTGCAGCTTTTTCAATTTCTTCCAATGAAATTTCACGCCCGAAACGAATGTTTTCTTCTATGGTGTCGGCGTAGATAAAGTCGTTTTGAAACACTACTCCAAACATTGCCGTAAGCTCCTCACGGGCAAAGGAACGTACATCCTTGCCGTTGATGCGGATTATGCCGGAATCGGCGTCGTAAAAACGCATAAGCAGACGCAGAAGCGTTGATTTTCCGCTTCCCGTAGCACCGATGATTCCAAGGGTTTCGCCTTTCTTTAAGGAAAAGGAAACATCCTTAATGTTGTCCTCCTTTCCGAGGTACGAAAACGACACGTTCTCAAAAGAAACGTGAAAGTCTGAATCCCCCTTACCGTCATCCTCAACCGTCACAAGCTCGCTGACCTGTTCCATTACCTGAGAAATGCGTTTGGCAGAGGCGGCGCATTTGGTGTACATTACAAACATTCGGGAAAGGGACATCATCGCCATGGAGATAAGAGTAAAATACTGCATAAACGCAATGACTGTCGTTGCAGACGAGGTGTTATTTGCCACAAAGTAGGCACTTACCGCAATGACTGCAACGATACCTATGTTCATAAGCAAGGTCATAACGGGGTTTACCACACCCATTATGATTCCCGCCTTGGACTCGTTTTTCCTGAGAGTCATGTTTGCTCTGTCGTAACGTGCGTTTTCGTAGTCCACCTTGGAGAGCGCCTTGATAACACGAATCCCCTGTGCGTCCTCACGGACTACCCTTACCATTCCGTCAACCGATTGCTGTACCTTGGAATAGAGGGGAACGCCCATACGGGAAATGCTGTAGACAGTAATAAAAATAAAGGGCAGTGTGGCGATCATAACAA